>CAYTFL010000053.1:0-5959 GCA_964437105.1 Candidatus Woesearchaeota archaeon
GAGAAATCTATGCCCTAGAAATGTATAATAGGGTGAAACGAAGAATAGTGCCTTACAGATTTATTTTTGTAGGAGAATATGAAGAAATCCCTTTCTTTCATGGAGACAAACATCTTTCATACACACTGGCATTACCAGCAAAGGAAGAAAGTCCATTAGAACCACTTTTCCCAGAATTAGTTGAAGCATTTTCAGAATTAATGGGAGAGAACCCTTATTTTAGATTTAGAGTGAAAGCAAACTTTCCTTGGATTTTACTACCTGAAGATGCAAGAAATGATACTGAAAAAGAAATTAGAGAATGGCTACCCCATAGAATGGAGACAATACAACCTAGTGATTTTGTTTACTATGTATCCGGACCACACCACTATTTTAATAGAAGAGGAATTGATAAATTAGCTGAAGAAGGATATATTGAGGTTGAAGATTTAGAAAGAAGATATATTCCTCATGGACCACATTTGTTATTTAGAACAGCTCCACCTTTTTAATTTCCTAACTTTTAATACTGTGTGTTAAGGAGAAGATTTAAGTCAAGTCGTAAGAAAAAAGTGAAGAAAGATATTCTGAAAATGAGGTAAATCCTCTGCGAATACCTAACCAGAGTACAAGTACACAAAAAAGCCAACAGTAAGCTTTATAAAGGTGTTCAGGGGCGGATTTATTATGGTAGTCCATAGAGAAGATCTGCAAAGTATGAAGCAATATTTAGCTGAGAGGATGCAAGCTACTGGACAGTTTAGCACCATTGATCCTAAGCTAGGTAGAGCCTTTAAGTTGATGGCTTCACAGAAGCAGAGAGGGATCTATCTGGAAGGTGGTGAAGGAAGGTTTTTGATTTACTGCCATGCTGATCCGTTCCCCAGTAACAGAAATTTGTTTAAAGAACAAACAATGTTAGGTAGGCAAGGAGTGCACACAGAGAATGTTCTTTATTCAGGAGATGTGTTCTTTAGATGGGATCGTGCGCCGTTTAAAGCAAGGAGAGTTGGGACAGCTGCTCAAAGAAGAAGGTACATAACTACAAAAAAGTTAGAAAGGTCTTTGAATACTAGGCATGGAGGAGTTACGTACTTTAAGCCAGGAAGAAGAGTTTTGGAACAAGTAAGACTTATTGGAGGTGTTCAGTCTGATTATACTGTGCCTGAAACAGTAAGAAACGAATATGGTGTGGAAGAGTTGGTTGAATCGAGAGCTCCAGAGTGGGTTGAGTCTAGAGAGCTTACAACTGTTATGGACCATGAAGTCTTGAAAACGTTAAGATGTCCAGGGTTAGATCAAGTTGGTTTCTATGATGATGGTTTAGATGCAAGTATTAGAGGATTGTTAGAAAGAGAAGCTCAAGCAGATGAAGATGAAAGGTATGATGTTGGTGAAAGGATAGGAATTATGTTAGATAGTTGTGATGAAAGGACGTTAAGACGAATGACTAGAAAGTTTGGTCAGGCAGCTTTAGGTGGGTATGCTGTATATGATAGTCCTTAATAACACATATAAGTAACAAAGAATTTTCTTATTCTATGAAAATAGCAGGTTTAGTAGCATTATTGACAGGTTGTCAAGCTGTACACAACTTTGTTGAGCAGTCTAGATTGTACCAAGAAAGTATTGACGTTAAGCACAGTTATCATACACCAGATGGTACTTATGAAGTTTTTGTAGACGGAAATGATAATTGTAAGGTTGATTTTGTAGGTGAATTAGACTTAGGTTGGTACATTACACCGCACCATTGTGGACATCCTAATATGGGAGTGGAGATGAGATTATTAAGAGAGTACTGCCCAAAGTAATTTAAACTTAGTATTCTATTAGAATTGTATGGGAACTTATACTGCTGAAGATAAAAGGAAGTCTAAGAAAGAAGGGAAGTTGAAAAGAAGGCATAGAGTGTATAAGAAAGGTGGGAAAGGTAGAGTAGCGAAACAATAAAGATTATAAAGATATTATCCTTCCAAGTTCTTATGAAGTTTGTTTACGGACAATCAGCGTTAAATGAAGCGAATTATGTTATGATAGGAGTTTCTGATGAATCAGGTAGCCGTTCTCTGAGGTCTGGGGCGAAGAAAGGGCCGGATGCTATACGGAAAGTTGCGTTCGAACGGTGCGTTTTCAAAAGGAAAGGTCGGTTTTCTTCAGCGCAAGTGTCGTCAGGGATGATTGATAAAAAGATTCATGATTATGGTGATGTGGCGAAGAAAAAGTTGAGTAAAGTTATTGAAGTGATGAAGAAAGATGATAAAGTGCCTATCATTATTGGGGGTGATCATTCTATTACTGCAGAAGTTTTGAAGCATTATAAGGATGTTACAGTAATCTATTTTGATGCGCATCCAGACATTATTTCTTCAATGCACGGGTATTATGGTAGTGTGCTGGTAGATTCTGAAGTTGATCTAGGTAAGTGTATTGAAGTTGGTGTTCGTGAGCCAGAGATGGAAGAATTGAAGAATATTAAGAAGAATAGAGTGAAAGTTTTTACAGCTGAAGATTTTGATGAGAAAGGGCCTAAAGAAATATGGGAGGAGATTAATGGTAAAGTTAAAGGTCCGGTTTATGTTTCCGTAGATTTGGATGTGTTTGATCCTGCATTTGCGCCAGGTGTTTCGTGTCCAGTGCCCGGAGGGTTGAATTTTAACCAAGTGTTGTTTCTAATGAGAAGGATTATGTCAGAGTTGGATGTTGTAGGGTTTGATATTATGGAATTGAATCCGAGGCATGATAGGGATGAGATGACTGCGCACCTTGCAACGAAACTTTAGTTCGAGATGGTGGTTAATCATAAGAGGGGTTAGAACCATTCTATCCAGTGTTTAACAGCCCTGACAGCGTTTTCTGGAAAAGAAAAAACAGGGAAGCCTTGAGTTTCAAACTTTTCAGACAGTTTCTTTGTTTGTTTGCCGCCAGTAGAGATTATTACTATAGGTTTTCTTCCTTTAAACTTTCTTACAACGTTAACAATCTTGTCATCAATCAAAGGAGTTTGGTGCAAGATTATAAGAAATATTAAGTCTATCCTTCGGTCAGTCACACAAGTGTTTAGCGCAACATTGTAACGTTCGTTAGTTGCATCACCTACAAGGTCTAAAGGGTTGTTTACCGTGACGATCTTAGGAGTATGGTCTCTTAAGTAATGCCTAGACTGTTCAGTCATTTTCGCTAATGGTAAGCCCGATAACTCTAAAGCGTCAACAGTTAATATGCCGTAGCCGCCGCCATTGGTGATAACTTGAATATTCTTTCCTTTAGGTTTAGGTAACTTGTCAAACAGTTTAGCGATAGCGAAAACGTCTTGCAAAGATTCTGCCACTACTATGTTGCACTGTTTCCATGCGCCTTTGTAAATGTCGTAAGATCCAGCAAGAGATCCGGTATGAGATAACGTTGCCTTTTTTCCGTGCTCAGATTTGCCGCCTTTGATAGCGATGATAGGTTTGTTAATCTTTTTAGCCACTTCCATGAAACTTTTACCATCTTGTATTCCCTCTAGGTATAAACAGATGACTTTAGTTTGCCTATCCTTACCCAAATATTCTAAAACGTCTGTCTCTGTAACATTTGTACCGTTCCCATAACTAATAAATTTTGCAAAACCGAAGTTTTCTGATGCTAATAAATCTAAAACTGCTGAGCCTGCTGCGCCGGATTGAGTAATGAAAGAAATGTTGCCTTTCTTAGGCCGGGTTAGTTTCTTTTGCGGTAAGAATAAAGTGTCTAAACCAGAGTGTGCATCGAATACGCCTAAACAGTTAGGGCCGACGCATTGCATGCCGTACTTTTTCAGAACTTTGCCCAACTCATACTCTTTACGATCGTTACCGATTTCTTTAAACCCTGAAGAGATCAGCACTACATGTTTAACCTTTTTCTTGCCAAGCGCTTCAACAGTTCTTATCACAGCTTTGGCAGGGATGGCGATTACCGCTAAATCTACCTTAGGCAAGTCTTCAATGTTATTGTATACCTTTTGACCGAGAATCTTTTTCCCTCTTATGTTAATAGGGTATGCTTTAAACTTCTTGTAAACGTGTTTGAAGATGATGTGGCCTACTTTGTTAGGATCTTTGGAAACGCCGATTACTGCCACAGATTTGGGCGTGAAAAACTTTTGCATAGAGAATTTAGGGGAAGGAAAACTTATAAACTTTTTTACCTCCTCACTTGTCATGAAGAAAGGGGTGTACACGGAAGTTGAGACTGAGGCAGTGGTTAGAAAGTATCTGCCTGTAGCTAAACATGTTCTGGTTAAAACGTTAAAAGAAGCGGAGCAAGCGGCAAGGAAAGTCAAGTTTCCGTTAGTGTTGAAGATTATTTCTAAGAAAGCGTTGCATAAGACTGAGGTTAATGGAGTGAGAGTGGTGAAGAATAAAGGTGATCTGGAAGAAGAGTTTATGAGTCTGATGAAGATTGTTAAGAAAAAGAGGTTGCCGTTGGAAGGTGTGTTGGTACAAGAGTTTGTGAACGGAGAATCTATAATCCTCGGGTTGAAAAAAGATCCTGTGTTTGGTCATGTGTTGGCCTTCGGTATTGGTGGAGTGTATGCTGAACTTTTGCATGATGTGGCGTTCAGAGTTTGTCCGATAACTTCAAAGGATGCAGAAAAAATGGTGGATGAGCTGCGTATGCATAAGTTGCTTGAAGGGTATAGAGGGACTAAAGTTAATAAGAAAGTGTTAGTGAAAGCGATGGTGAAGGTTTCTATGATGCCAAAAAAGTTTCCAGAGATTAAAGAGATGGATATTAATCCTTTTGTTATCAACGGGAAAGAAGGGAAGGTTGTGGATGCGAGGATGGTAGTGTGAAAGTTCTAACACTCAACACCTGGTTAATACCTTGGGAGACTGATTATAAGGTTAGAAGGGAAAAGTTGGTTGAGTATCTGAAGAAAGAAGATTTTGATGTAATAAACCTGCAGGAAGTGTGGTTCACAAGAGATGTTAAGTTTATCACTGAAAGTTTGCCGAAGTATTCAGCTAGTTATGCACACAATAAAGTGTTTAACCATTCAGGGTTGTTAACGCTTACAAAGAATAAAGTTAGTAGATTTACCATGAATTTCTATTCTTTTAGCAAACAAGAGCAGATGATTAAAAATATGAAGAATACAGTTCAAGAGTTGTGGATTAGGAGAGGGTTTATGATAGTAGAGACGAATGTTAAAGGGAAAAAGGTTAGTATATTGAATACTCATTTAGTAAATTGGGAGCTGCCGTGGGCGAAGAAAGTTAACATAGAAACTACGAAAGAGCTTCAAAGTCTAATGATTAAGAAAAAGAGAGCAATATTAACAGGAGATTTTAACCTGGAGGTAAAGGAAGTTAAGAAGATTACTAAGTTTGATTATGTGAAAACTAAATCTACGTGGGATAAAAAGAATCCGTACATTAAGAAAGGCAATATGACTATCGACTTCGTTTTCTACAAAGGGTTGAAGCCAGTGAAATCTAGCTTAGTGAAAGGGTTGGCGGACCATTATGGGATAAAAACTGAGTTTATTGTGTAGTTTATTTAAAAATCATAAGAGTTAAACTTATATAGGTCTTATAAATTTAAAAAAATATGGTAAGAGAAATTCATGCAAGAGATACAGTACATTGTGAGTATGAACCTTGTAGAAGAATACTTCGTAATAGAGCCATAGTTGAACATCTTTCTAGTGAAGGAAGCTTTTGTTCAATGGGCTGTTTGAATTACCATGCTGCAGAGAAAGGATTAGAAGAAGAAAATAAAAGTCCAGTGCCAGCAGTTTTGATTTATGTCTCAAAACCTCACCCTTATCTAAACTCCTTACGATAGTCTTAAATAGTGGAGAAGTGAAGGTTTTCTCATGAAACTTAAAGAAAGTCCTGAAGATTTTAGAGTTGAGGAAGTGATGAATCTAGAGGTGAAGGATAGAGGGAACTATGCTTATTTCATTCTAGAAAAAAGGAATTGGACTTCGTTGAAAGCGTTGCAG
>CAYTFL010000054.1:0-5929 GCA_964437105.1 Candidatus Woesearchaeota archaeon
CAAGGCCCTCCAACAACCGGATGCGACTTAACATTCAAAACAGAGATCGCTGTTTCATTTCCGTTTAATTCACTAACACTTTCAAAGTAAAAAGCAGTAGAAGAAACGACTAGAAGAAGACTGATTAAAACAAAAAGAATAACAAAATTCGCATTAGAAAAATTACTATTTCTACCACTTTTTTTTCTTTGTTTAGGCATCCCTCTTATAATAATAATTAAACTTTACCTATTAAGTACAAATAATTATTTAAATATTTAACTATTTCTGAGGGGCAAAGAAAAAATAAAATATTTGAGGAAAAAACAAATTTCTCGTCGACAAACCCCGAAACAGTTCAGATTAACAAGAAAATCAAAACTTGAAAAGTTAAAATGGAGTTTAACCTTACAAGAAAAATTATAAACTTTTCAACAACAACAATAAAAAGATTTTTCAACACTTTTTTTCATGCAAAAAAATGAGATTGTAACTGTTCAAAAGTATTGTAAAAAAACCTAAAAACTTTTAATAGAAATAAAAAGAAATTACTTAATGACTAACCCTTTCCAACCTTACTTAACTCAAAGATATTGTCCAGATTTAGAAACAACTGTCGACGACTCACACTCTTGCGAACGCGACTACTTAACTCTCCCAAGAATCTATTCCCCAGAAGTAAGGATTCACAAAAGCACTGAAAAGATTATTGCAAGAATAGGGACCAGTGGATACGAACTTTTTTCACTAAAAGATTTGATAGGATTTGAAGGAGTTTTAACACAAAGAACACCTCGACATTTTCAAGGCGTCTTTGGAGAACGACTACTTTCTTTACTAATGGACTCATTCATCTCTCAACTAGTTGCAGAAACTGAAGATGTTGGGGGTGTAATCCGAGAAAAGGGACATTTCGCTCGACGAGGATACGTTGCCGCATACAATAACGACTTTTTACTAAAAGTTGACACTCCATGCACCTTTGTTCTACTTACAAAAACTGAAGAACATCACATGGCTGCATACAGACAAGAAAAGTTCGGATTACAATCTACAGAGATTGACGGCCTTGCTTATTTACATTCTAACTCAACAAAATACCTAGTAATCGGCGAAGTATCGACGAGAAACTCCAAAGAACTTCACCTAAACTCTTGGGAAACAGAAGAGAATTTAGAAGACAAACTTTTCGGCCCAATAAGAAGCCTCTTCCCTGAACACGAACTAGTTTATCTTCTTGCTGCACCAAGAAAAGCTTTACTTCATAAAGGTAAGAAAAGATTAAAGAAAAGAGCAAGAGTAGTCGTAGAAACTCTTGAACAAATTGGAGTTCAACCAATCCTCATTCCCTTACCAAATACTGAACCAACTCTTACCGAGCTATCAAGAGAAACAGCTTCTCAACTCACGATTGTAAGAGCAGTCCTAGAAAACTTGTAACTAGAAATCTTCAGCAATAAGTCTCATAACTTCATGCACATCATCACTAGGCCTATACTCTCTATCCGTCACCATAAACTCCAAGTTAGGCTTATGATTTTTAACTAACTCACTTTGCAAAGTAAGAACTCCCCTCATAGCATATATCAGTGAACTACTAATATGTCCAAGATCATCTTTATACTCAGGAATATACAATCCTCTCTCTGCCAACCTTCTATTTAACTCATCTTTCCCTCTAAAATTAGGTTCTTCAAGCGCATTAAGCGAATGTTGCATAAAGAATCGCAGATTCTTAACTATAAACTCAAATAAAGCAGGCTTACCTTGAATTTTTTCTGGCGAACTATAAGCCCAATTTAATGACCCGGCTATAGTCTTAAGTTTGATATAAGCTTGGCTTAAACCTCTCTCAATAATCTCACCTTGCTCAACAACAGGAAACGGAAAAGACCCTGCCAAAACTTTTGTATGTAAAGCAAACTCTCTAGCATCATGAAGGAACCTGATATGCCTATGCAAATAATCCGGGTGATTCTGAATTAAGTGAATCCCCAAATGTTTAGCTCCAGGAATATCATGCGAATGAGGCCCTGTAACAACTTGATCTCCAACTACACAAGGATTAAGTCCTCTAAAAATTCTAAGCGCCTCAACAACATCATCAACCAATGCCCAATTATCATAATCACTACACTTACTAATATCATCTCTTGCTGCAGACCCATACAATAAACACCCTTTAAAATTATCTCCTAAAATTTCTTCCATCCATCCTACATAAGGAAAACGTCTTCTAAGTTCACTCTCAGTCAAATCTGAAGAAGGTTTCTTATCAACAACTTCATAATTTCTTCCTGGTAAAGGTACTTCCTTCATATACTCAATAAACAATAACTTCATCTCAACTAACGCATCATCCCAAGTAGACTCATCAGTTAAATCACCAAACAACATAGGATACTCTCTTTCAGGTAGATGACCATAAAGTTGACCAATCATATGAAGTCGATTAGCAATATGCGCTTTATTCACAACAGTTCCCAACTCTCTACGACCATATATCGAAGCAGCATCAATCGTTGCAGCCTTAGCTTCAATTTCAGTCTGCAGTTGTAAAAGAACTCTATCTGCCTCTGGTAACCACTGATCATCAACACCAAACAACTCTTCAGACAATCCTTTAGGCATATCTCTTGTAACCCTTCTAAATGTGGTAGGAATATAATCTTTCATCCCTCTCAAAACATCAACTGACCAAGGATTAACTAAAGTAGAATCATCGGCATTTGCTAGAAGTTCAACGATATCTGCTTCAGTCGGAACATCATCAAACACTACAGGCTCAACAAAATTAAAAGTCTCCTCATAAGGCAACCCTTCAATCTGTAAATTAGGTCCTTTCTCCCTATAAATAACTTTAGCCATAACTCTCACTTTTTACAAGAACTATTTAAGTCTTCCGAATCAGCTATTTAAGTAACCATCTCTAACATCTATATCGCACCGATAAACTCCACCAAAGTACACCATCCACTTTCCATCACAAGGCCCATAATCAGTTGCCAAAGGATTCCCTTCCAACTCTGCTCTTTTAATATCCAACTGCAACCCCGTCGGCAGATTACCAATTCTCTTACCACTTTCATCAATTATATACAACCCTGAATCATCAACTTCTTTTTCAAGCCAAGCAACATAAAGATTATCATCAAATACTTCAACACCTATAACCTCACTTTCAGTACCAAGATCTTCCTCACAAAACTCTTCAGCAGTATCTCCTACATTACCCCAATAACCTCCATCATTACTACTATCATACGGCACACAACCAGCAAGCCCAATTCCAAACGCAGCACCCGCAATCACTGCACCCCCTCTTCGATTCCTATTCCTCGTCGGCAACAACCGATTATAATCAACACCCCAATCTTCAGCAAACTCATCCAACACTTCAGACATTCCACAAAAATCTTCACCAAAATAACCATCACCATTTCTCAACTTAGAAACAACTTCATCCAGATACACCTTTGCATTCTCACGACCAACCTCAGTCTCAACCCCTCTCCTTTCTAACTCAATCAACCGATCTCTCAAAAAAGAAGCTGGACTCGGCGCACCTAACAACCCTCCATACCAATTATCAACTTCTCTCTCAACTCTACTACCTACAAGATCAATAGCTTCTTCAACAATATCTTCAACCTTCAACTCAGAATACATCTTATCCACAAACCTAGTATAAGTTTGGTTAATACCTTCGATACCATTCACTACATCCTTACGATTCTTCACTCTCCTAACTTGATCCCAGCTAACATTCCGCACATTATCAACAAGATACTCTAAACTAACAACATCCGCATTCCTTTTCAACGCTTTCCCAATAAGATCCAAATTCTCAACTCTATTCACCCACGCATGATTCCTTCTAAGACCTTTTAATCCATGCTCTTCAAGAAATTCAACACCATAAGTCTTCTTAAGATAAACAACAGACTTCCCTGCTTTAACATCATTAATTAAACTCTCGGCTAACATACTTCCACTTTTTCACCTTAACCTTAAATATTTTCTGATGCTCCAGTTTATAATCATATTTAAATAGAAGAAACTATTTACTCAAAATATGAACATAAAAAAACTTGCTTGGGCAACAATCTTAACATGGATCGTTAGCACAGCAATAATCTGGCTTACTTGCGGCTGGCTCTTCACTTGGGTTTATGAAATTCCGCCAACCATTTGGTTATCGGCTGAAGAGATGATGAGCACTTCTAACATGCTCGGCTCAAACATAGTAAGTCTGATAGGCTGCTTAGTCTTTGTATGCGTTTTTACAATCTTATACAAAGGCATCCCCGGAAAAGGGATTAAAAAAGGTTTATACTACGGCTTATTAGTTTGGCTAGTCGGCGCAGCTGTCGGAATGGCAACAATGCCTTTCTACATGACTATATCGACGACAGTAATTATTTACTGGATACTCCAAGCTTTAGTAATAAACTTAGTTAAGGGAGCCATCGTTGCTAAGATCTTCAAATAATTTTTTATTTTATTCTTCCTCTCAAAAACTTAGCTAAACGCACTCTACCCAAACCTTCTAAATGTTCATAATCTACATCGCCAGGCATGATCGCATGATCTAAAGACTGATGGAAATCTTTATCAAGGAAATCTTCAGGAATTATTCTAATAGTTTCTTCAACTAATCGATCAACCCCTTGTCTAATCACACTTGCATTCTTACACACTGTAGCATGAACAACCCTCTCCCCTAAAGGATGCTGCGAATGATCACCGCACATCGCTATCCCTAGAACTGCAATCTCATATTCTTTAAACATCACATTCTCTGGCCACAAAGTTTGCCCAATGACTGCAACATTCCCTAATCTTCCTCTAATAAGCATTTCCAAAGCCTTGGGAGCAAACTGGTTAAAATCATTAACGTGAGCATAGC
Organism: Candidatus Woesearchaeota archaeon; assembly: GCA_964437105.1. GTDB lineage: Archaea > Nanobdellota > Nanobdellia > SCGC-AAA011-G17 > GW2011-AR17 > CAYTFL01. The sequence continues at coordinate 4,889 of CAYTFL010000054.1, forward strand.
CTTCAGGATGAAACCCTAACCTTAAATGTTCATGCCCTTCATACAACTTTTCAACTTCATCTTTAACAACATCCCACGCTTCCGCACAATGACCTCTCATAACTTCACTGAACGGCGGTTCACCTTCAATAAACATTAACAAACCACCATCATGCGCAAAACTTTTCACACCACCTCTTCCAAACATAGTTAAGTCTGACGGCGTAACAATATGTCCTGGCACAACATAATTCCCAAGACGACCACAAGCACTAACAGCAACAACACCTCTCACACCTTCCTCTTTCATAGCCTGCACCACTCCTCTCGGATCAAGAAGATAACCAACTTCTCTCTTACCATGCCGACCATACATACAAACTTCTTTTCCACCAGCAACACCAAACCCTAGACTTACAGGCCCATAATCAGTTTCTACGTCTCTCGTTTCTTCAACCTTAAAACCGGTTCCACCAACAATTCCAAACTTTACCATAACATTAACAAAAAATAACTCATTAAAAAGTATTACTAAACTATAGTCCTTTCTTTACTATAATTCCCTATCTACAATTAATTCTAAACAATTTCTCAACAGAAAAAAACTAAGAGATCAATTTGCAAGAGACAACAATTGATCCTTTACTCCTTTGTTAGAGCTTCCTTTATTCATTCTTACTGCGACTTGTGTAAAGTCCAAACCAGGATGCTCTCTAGCATAAGGTAATGCAGAATAGTAAATCATAATACTGTGCCCTGTTGCTTCAAAACCGCTATTCGGATCTCTAAAACGAATCTTTCTAAAATCGGAAACACTCAAGCCATCTAATGCTTCAAACGACACGCCCTCTCCACGAAGCGTACCATTTTCCAAAAGCGTCCGCATATAGATAGAATTATCCAATGGAACTTCACTAATATTAGGGATCCACCTTACACTTAACCCAGCATACCCTAACAATTCTGTTAAAACGTCCCTATTACTTGTTAACATTCCAGAAAATTCTGGATCTCCCTGAGCTATAGATAGCGAAACAAAATCATCTACACTATCTCTTTCCC
>CAYTFL010000055.1:0-5872 GCA_964437105.1 Candidatus Woesearchaeota archaeon
CACAACATAATCATTCTGTTAAAACTTGACTAACATAGAATTTCCATCAGGCGAATAAATCTTAGCCTTATCCACAGTATTCACTAAAAACTCTTTCTTTACTGGCAAAATATTCTTCAACTCATGGCTAATAATCCCTGTACACTGCACAGGCTGCCCAATATCCTTATGCTCTTCATACACATTAACCTCTTCACCTTTCTTACTAAGAAGATACGCTAAATAATTGCCTGAAGGCCCTGCCCCTATGATTGAAATCATCATTATTAAGAAAAAAACTCGGCTTATATATCTTTTGCAAAACCATTTAAACCTTTACATACTATATACCTTCATGCCTATAGAAACCATTCTCATAGCTTTATCATTAATAGTGTTAGCTGCAGCTTCTTTGTTCGACTTAAAAACTAGGGAAGTTCCTGACACTTTGAGCATAGGTTTTATCATCTCTGTCTTAGGTATTACACTAATCTATGGCTTTTACTCAACATTCTCATACTTCCTTTACGGCATTTTAGGCTTTGTAATAGCTTTCATCATAGCATTCATACTTTACTACTCTAAACAGATGGGCGGCGGCGATGCAAAGCTTTTCATGGGCCTGGGCGCAGCTTTCGCAACGTTCAACGAAACTTTCCCTTTACTATTAATACTACTCTTGTGTTTACTAACAATTGGCGGCCTCTACTCATTTTGCTGGGGTCTAGCATTATTTCTAAAAGAAAGAAAAAAATCTTTCCCATTATTCAAAAAGAGATTAAAAGCTAACAGAACTCCAAGGATCATCATAATCATATTATCAATAATCTTACTTGCACTCGCATACATTAACGACAACTTCGCTTACCGCTTCCTTCTAGCAGCGCTAGCGTTCACTATGTTATTCCTATTCTACTTAACAATCTTCATACACGTTGTTGAAAAGATCGGCTTCCTTAAACACTATCCTCTTTCAAAAGTCACTGAAGGCGACTGGTTAGCAAAGGACGTAAAGAGAAACGGCAAAGTCATCTGTTCAGCTAAAGAAGTTTGTTTAGACAAGAAACAAATTAATCGCCTAAAGAAAAATAAGGTTAAAAAAGTCTGGATAAAAATAGGCATACCTTTCGTCCCTGCAATATTCTTATCAACTCTAGCATCAATTATAATATATTTCTTAATCTAAGGAATCCTTGGATGCTCTTCATCCGGCTCTTTAACAGTCTTCACTTCAACCGGCTTAACATCTTTAGGCATTTTAGACATTATTTCTGATGCCAAACCTTCAAGCTCACTTTCATCTGCTTTTTTCGGCTGCCAACCGATAGCAACACCATCATCCTTAAACCTAGCAATCACATTCAAAAGAGTATGCGGCGAACTTTGCCCTGCCACACCACCATTAGATAAAGTAATATTCGTACCTTCCGCTCCAACCGCATCAAACAACGCCGATGCAACTCTGTTAGCCACTGTAAACAACTTACCTTGGATCTTTGGATCAACTTGGCCCATTATTTGCGCATGACTTTTAGGAAACACTAAAGTATGCCCTTTAGTCGCAGGGTTAATATCTAGAATAGCCATCACATCATCATCTTCATACACAGTTTTCACAGGAATCTTTCCTTCAGCCATCAAACAGAACGGACACTGTTGCTTACCAACCAACTGCTCTCTTTCCTCTGGCGACAACTCTGCTAGGATCTCTTGCAACTTTTTTTGCTGCTCATCTCCTTCCAAGCCAGTTAACTCTTTTTTAATCTCTTCAATCTTTTCCGGTGATAACATGACTAAGCAAAACTATTATAAGCATAAAAGCTTTTCCATTCATATGCAAATAAGTTTCTTTGAAGAGTACCCCACTAAAAAGAATTTACAGAAACTGAAACTTATCAAATTTCCAACCAAAATTTACTTGGCAGCCAAATCTGTTAAAGATTTTAAGAAAATCAAAATTTCTTCAAAATATGTTAAAGAAAAGATTTACTGGCCAGTCTTAGAAAAGAAAGAAGGCTACTGGTTTTCCCCTTTCACTGACAGAGCTGCTTTACTAAGAACAATAAACGACATTGGCAAACAACGCATCCCAGTCATGCTTGACGCAGAGTTACCTACTCACCCTAACCCCTTACTATATTTTACTCAAACTCACAACTTTTTTAGGAATAGAAAAATAATTAGAAACTTTGTCTCTAACAGAAAAAACATTTACACTGCAGAATACTTTCCTTCTTCAAGGTTAGCTGAATCTTTATTCCACTTCTTAGGTTTAAGTTTCAAAAATGAAAATCATTACCCCATAAAAATGATTTACAGTTCAATGCATGACTTTGGAGAACCTTACACCAGAAAGTTAATACAGCGATCTCAAAAACGATACGGTAAGCGCTTACGCTTAGCCTTAGGAACTTTAGGCAAAGGGATACTTGGCAACGAACCTCAACTATCTAACTCTTTACTGAAAAGAGATTTATTCTTAGCAAAAGAGCTAGGCATTCAAGAAATCATTCTTTTTAGACTCGGCGGACTACAAAAAAAGCATGTAGAAATTATTGAAACAATCAAGTAAGCCTTTGAAACCCTGTCACTGTAGCTGATGCAACTTCTTCCAGCTCAGAAAGTTTTTGTTGAATAATATCTGACCCTTTTTCTTCACGAACAATGAAAGTAAACTGTAAAGCTTTCAACCCAAAAGCGATCGGCACTTCTTCTACCCTTATCTCTTTAACTTCGCCATACGTATCATGCACTAACTTATCACCCTTATCTTTAAGCTCTTCTAAGTTGACTTCAGGCGACTCTGGCATAACCTTGACTGTAATTCCGACTAATGGCATTTTAGTTAGGCCCCTCAAAACCACAGTTAGGACACGTGTACTTTGTACCCAACTCTCTCGCGTGAAAACTTCTTACTATGTCTGCCTTTGCACAGTTCGGGCATGCAAACACTACCGACCCTCGCTTATTACTCAGCTCAACATTAGTTGCGCTACATTTAACGACTTTTTCCATTCCTCTGATGAAATTATAACTCTTTATAAACCTTTGGGCGCATCTTGAGTAACACTTATTAATGTCTTTTTTTCTGCAAAGGTATAATGATTATAAAATTGAATAAAGAATTGCCATTCACTCCCTTTTACCGTAAAGGTTATACTAGAAGCAGCGGCGGGAAAAGAATGATTTTTCGACGCAGAGAACCTCGTAGAATCTTTCTCCCTCCTTCAAGCTTAGCTAGCTTACTATTCCCTGATAAACTATTGGAAAGATTAGATGGTCTAGAAATCTGCGATATAAAAGGGCATAACGGAGAACAAGTTTTAGACTTTGACGGTGATTTTATCTTAGTACCTAATGCAGAAAGAACTGAAGCCTACAGGGGAAGAGTTCTTGAATCAGCTCCACGCCTAGCTTACGATTCACATTCTAGACCTTTAGTTAGAGTTGGTGATTCTTATCATGATTATAGTGGTGAGAAGTTAGACAATGTATCTGAGGGAGATTACATTGTAGGAATGAACCTTGCAAGAATTTACGCTGAGCACCTAGGCATTTGGAACTTTTCCACTTTAATTGGTAACGGCACGTTAGACTGGTTTGAAAAGCCACCTATTGCTAGAAGTGCAAGAGTCCCTAAATGGATTCCTAAAGAAGACTTGGTTAAAGATACAGCTCTGCGCGACACTAAAGTTTACCGCGTCCAAGACATCCATAACTTGCTACCATAACTTTATTAATATAACTAGCAATTTTCTAACCATGCCTCCGTAGTATAGTATGGATAGTACAGAGCCCTGCGGTCATATAGGTTGAAAGGCTCTAACCTGGGTTCAAATCCCAGCGGAGGCGTTTATATTACTTTTTGCTCTACAAGGTCATCTCTATAACTAGTGTTACTTCTGAAGAATCCACGAATGTTATCCTTAGAATACCCTAAAGACCCTAACTCTTCAACTGCTTGCCGTGCTAAACTCAACCTTCTCTCCCTTCTATCACTAAGACTTCTCCCATCAACTTTCCTTACAATGTCATGCAACACAGGTCTAACTTCTGCAAGCATAGCATCAAACTTATCAGTAACTAGAGCAACTTCACTTTCTTTAAAATATCCATATCCATCTCTTCCATCATAGCCATGGTTCCAGCTTCTTGTAAAACCTTTTCCTAACTCTGCATCAAACTTTATCCATACACCTTTAGATGGAGGGTAATATTTTTTAACAACTCCCTGTGTACCAATAGGAAATGCTTTAGCTCTTTCTAATAAATAATCTGCAGACTCACTTAATTCATCAAAACATACTACTTCAACCTCTGCACCATCTCCCATTTCATTAGAAAACTCACAAAACCTTTGCAAAGGTTTCAAATATTTTGGATCTAATCTACGATTATAATTCCCGTCTAATTTATAAACTGTCCACCCGCTGAATATACAGCGGCTTCCAATTCTAACAACTTCTCCTTCCTCAAAACCATCATATTCTTTTACCACTCGCGCCAACATTCCTTGTTCTATAGGACCATTCCAAACAACATTCTTATATCCTTCCAACACATGCCTTTCAAGGTTATCTAACCAACTTCCATATGAGCCTAGATCTTCACGGTTAGGACTAACAGCCATATATATTCCTAACCTCCTTCTAACTTCCTTTCTAATCTCCCACACATTTTCTTTAAACCTATCAGAACCGCTAGCATTCAACATGTCAAACACATTCTCCCCAAGGTTACCTATTGGACTAACGAGTCTTGACCTCCTAAACCTAGTTGCTGCCAACAACTCATCCCTACTTATCCTTTCAACTCCTTGTGGATTAACTTCATCCAATATTTCTTCAACCGTATAATAAATTCTAGAAAACCTGTTCGCACGTTCATACAATATTTTAGCTAACTTCAACCTCTCATCTTTTGAAGCTTCACCAACATGACTAAGCATAACTTCAGGATCTTCAAACAACGGCTTAATATCTTCCTTATAATCTGAAAACACTTTATCCATGACAAACCGCGCCACACCTTCCGACACACCTAACTCTCTCAACTCCGTTATATTGCTTTCTAGCACTCCATCAGTTTGTTCTCTCACTCTTTCAAACTTTGCTTCAACTTCTTCAACTATAGTATTTATCCCTTCTCTTAACCTTTGAACCTCCCCTCCCCTCCCTTCAGTTAACTCTTCCCTCCTTTCTAATAACCTTTCGGGCACTTCAACAAACTCAAGATCATGTTCTTTAAGATGCTGTTCTATTCCTTCCTCAAACGTTACCCTATACTCTGAACCTTCAACGACAGAAACATTACCTTTGCTAGTTATTCTTCCATGATACTTACTTCCTAACCTAACTTCTACTTCATCACCAACTTCAAAAAGATTTTCTCCTTCTTCAACTAGGTCTCTATAGGTGCGATCAAGTTTTCTCAAATGCCTTGCTTTAACGCTTGTATCTTCTAATATAAACCCTGGCCTATATACCCACCTTACAAGAACATTCTTGCTTCCAACACTTTCAACAAACCCTCGACTTCCATTTTTGGTATTATATTGTCCTTTTGAGCCTACCATAACAACTTCATCACCTGCCCCAATTGTTTCGGTAAACTCAGGAAATTCCACAAACCTTTTCTTCACATGCGCAACCTCTCTAAAATTCCCCCATCTAGCAAACCTATAATATCTATACCTGCCAGCCTCATCAGGAACAAAATCTGTATCATAATCAAGCATACCTAACATTCCGATTGGCACATCATCTGTACTTGTGCCGTAAGAATATGCTCCTTCATCAACTCTATAAGTAACTACTCTGTCACCTTCTACAAACTCTTCACACTCAAGATCTAAACTACATCCTTCAATAACATTTTTCCCTATAGTTAACCT
>CAYTFL010000056.1:0-3845 GCA_964437105.1 Candidatus Woesearchaeota archaeon
ATTACGGATGAAGGAATACTTACAAAGAATAAGTACTACATGTACATTAATCCGGATAGAAAGTTAGTATTTAATGCAAGCTTTTCTGAAGCAACAACATTGGTTAGCACTACCACATTGACTGCAAGAGAGTGGATGCATGTGGCTATAACGCATAATATAAGTAGCAATACTACAAAAATGTATATCAATGGAGTTCCAGAAGGGTCAACAAACGCTGAAGGGTTAATGTTATCTGGTACAACTTCCTTGTTTATAGGAAAATCTGCTAATGTTAACTCAAAATTTGATGGAATTATTGATAGTGTAGTGTTTTACAATAGAACCATGGGGAATGATGAGGTTGCTTTGCGTGCAGAAGATAGGTTCACTAACTCAACAGGGGGAGAGTCGGTAGGAGATCTTAACCGTTATGTGCAGTATATGGCACTGTTTGAATCGCACTCTCCAGACTTTTCACCATTATTATCAGATGTGTCAATAAAGGTAAAAAATTATACTAGTTACATACACAGCGATGGGCCGGCAGTTGTATCATTGTTAAGTCCAATAAATGGATCAGTTAATACTTCAACAGATATTATTGATTTAAACTGGTCATTTAGCAGCGATCTTGAGAATGATACAATATACTATGAGTTTCAGTTAGCTAACGATAGCAATTTTAGCCAAGTGTTTATCAATAGGCTTGTAATTAATAACTTTTCACAGGTTGAAACCTATCATGATAATAGCACTATACTTGTTGAACACTTTGATTCAAGAGTGGATGTCGTAGAAAATGAATTCACAGCAGGTAACTGGACAAATGCTATACAAAAAGGGAAGTGGGGGAACGGGTTTAATGTTGATGAACCTGGGGCTTCTTTACTTCTTGACCAGTCAGAGATTGCTTATAGAGAAGGAAGTGTTGAGTTCTGGGTAAAACCTTACTGGGCAACGGATACAAACTATACTACCAACATGTTCTTTCAAAGTGATAACCTTAACTTTGAGATGAATAGGACGGGGACGCAGTTGGCTCTGAGAGTGGGTGGTATTGCTGATAAGAAGCTTCTTACAACAAATATTACTGGATGGAATGCTGATGAATGGCACCATATAGCGTTTTCATGGGAGAAAGATAAGAATTTAACGTTGTATATTGATGGAGTACAAGTTAATCAGAGTAGTTCGCCGTCAGTAATTGATATGGATAATGTTGCAATAATATATTGGGGGACTAATTTGCTTAGAGGACAGCCATTAAGAGGAATGTTCGATGAGATTAGAATTACTAGAGAAGCACGTGTACCTTACGCAGAATTAAACATGACTAACTATACTATGAACGTAAGTGAATACAGTGATGATACGTACCATTGGAGAGTTAGGGCCGGGAATGTTATTAGTAATGCAAGTTTAGATAATACTAAGGTGCATTCTGATTGGAATATTATGTCAGTATTAGTAGATAATGCTTTGCCGAACATTACAGTAGATGATTCGCCGTATAGAGTCTCAATAAATAGTAGAAAATTTGTTAACCTTACCAGTACAGAAGATGTTTATTGTGAGTTTAGAACAGTTAATGGAGAGTTTACACCCATGAATTTTACTAAAGGGATAAGCCATGGGCATAAATTCGATCAAACAACGAATGGAAACTATAGTTACTTTGTAAACTGTAATGATAGTGCTAACAATTATGTGAATTCTTCCTTCTTATATTATGTATTTAACCGTTCTGTAGGTACTAAGGCTTATAATATTACTGAGTATGATTTTGTACGGAACCAGTCTGGAAAAATAGTATTCTATACGAGAACTAGTAATATAAGCGTAATTAATATAACAACGAGAGATAATGTTACAGGCAAAGTTGGAGTGTTAACGCACCAGTATTTCAATAACCCTGAGAATAGTACGCAAGGTCTTCCCTCAGTCTGGACGAAGTTCCATACTTTCCTTGTTGATGAACATCTGGTAAGGAATTTTACCTACAGTGAAGTAAACGTTACATTATATTATACTCTTCCAAGTAATTACTTGCCAAATACAGCGGCACTCTACCAATATAATCATGGAAACTCTACATGGGTTGAACTACCGCAGGATATTGATGAATCATCTAGCCAGATATCTTTTGGAGTAGATAAGTTTACTACATATGTTGTAGCTGCAGATGTAAATAATACTGCTGCAAGTACGCCGTCAACTTCTTCAAGTGGAGGAGGAAGTTCTAGTTCAGATAGTACAAGTGATGATGAAGAAGAGGAAGAAGAGATTATTGAGACTTTTGAGATTACAACAATAACTGCTTATGAACCGTTGTATATTGATGTGTATAGTGAAGATCTGGGAATCATAGATTTAACTATTACAGCTATTGAAACTTTTACAAGTGTTATTTTAGACATTGAATCTGCTAATGATTGGTTGACTGATGCGTATACGAGCTTTTCTATAAGTGCAAGCGATGAAACTGGAGAGATTAATGATGAGAGTATGGAAAGTCTTATCGTTACTTATGCAGTTAGTATTGATTGGTTGGAAGAGAATGTTGAGACTCTGGATGAGGTAGTATTAGTGGATGAAGATGGGGACATATATGAAATGGTTTACTTGAATGTGGATGATGTTTATTATTACTTTGAAAGTGATGTGACTAATTTTGGCACTTACTCTATTGCACTGGCATCTTCGGAAATGGTTGAGACTGAAGAAGAAGTTGTTGAAGAAGAAGTTGAGGAAGAGGAAGAAGAGGAAGAAGAAGAAGTTCTTGCAGCGGCGCCAACTATAGAAGAAGTATCCAAAGTCTTGTTAATTGGATTGATAGCGTTTGGGGTAGTTGCGTTCTGTCTAGGGTTAATGGCGATAATCGTTATAATAGTGAGAGGAAAGAAAAATGTTACGAAAAAGAAGAAAGCGTACATTATTAAGTACTTTGCTTATAAGAATATTGATTCGCCAAATGTTGTGAAAGGGTTGACTAAATTAGGTATGGATGAAAAATTAGTTGATGAGTTGATTTCTAGAGTGAAAAATCTTAAGAGAGGTTATCTGGAAAAGTTCTTGTATAAAGCTTTGAGTGATGGGTACAGTGAAAGGTACCTTGTTGAAGAGTTGTTGAAGAAAGGGTGGGATAAGAAAGAGATTAAAAAATCTATTAAAGAGTTTAAGAAAGTTTAGTTCTCAGGTTTCATTGTTGGGAAGAAGATAACATCTCTAATAGTTCTTGCGTTAGTCATAAACATTACCATTCTGTCAATTCCTAGGCCAACTCCTCCGGTTGGAGGCATGCCGAATTCCATGGCGTTCAAGAAGTCGTTATCCTTTCTATACGCTTCCTTGTCACCGGTTTCGTGCCTTTTCTCTTGCTCTTCAAATAGTTCTCTTTGTAAGACAGGGTCGGTTAACTCTGAATAAGCGTTACCGATCTCTGCACCGTTTATGTAAGGTTCAAAACGTTCTATTAGTTCATCATTGCCTCTCTTAATCTTACATAATGGTGAAGTCTCTTTAGGGTGGTCGATAATGAAGGTTGGTTGGATTAGTTTATCCTCACAGAGTACTTCAAACAGTTCAGCGATAGCTAAGCCTCTAGTTGTTAACTTCTTATCATAGTCAACCTTGTTCTTATCTAATAGCTTGAAGAGTTGTTTATCAGTTAACTTTTTTACGTCAACCTTGCCAAGCTTTTTCAAAGCTTCGTACATGGTCATACGTTTCCATGGTGCTTTGAAGTCTAACTTTGTACCTTGGTAGTCAACTTTAGTCGTGCCTAGCACTTTCTTTGCAGCGAACTCATACATTTCTTCAGTCAAGCGCATCATGTCTTCATAGTCTGCGCCGCTCCAGTAACA
>CAYTFL010000056.1:3866-5523 GCA_964437105.1 Candidatus Woesearchaeota archaeon
CCATCATGGTGAACTCAGGGTTGTGAGTTTTGTCAACGCCTTCATTTCTAAAGTTCTTACAAACGGTGTAAACTTTTTCATAGCCGCCAATGATTAACCTTTTTAGATATAATTCTGGAGAGATGGATAAGTATAAGTCCATTTTCCAAGCGTTAATATGTGTGACAAAGGGTTCGGCGTTAGCGCCGCCGTAAACTGGTTGTAAAGTTGGTATCTCTACCTCAATGAATCCTCTTTCATCTAAGTACTCTCTTACTGCACGGATAATTTTACTTCTTAATAGGAAAGTTTTTTTTACTTCAGGGTTGGAGATTAAGTCTAACGCTCTTATTCTGTACCTGATTTCTTTATCCTTTAACCCGTGGAATTTTTCTGGGAGAGGTCTTAATGATTTGCCTAGTAAAGTGAATTCTTTTGCCCAGACGGTTATTTCACCTTTCTTTGTTTTGAATACTGGGCCTGTTACTCCGATAATATCTCCTATATCTGTAAGTTTGAAAACGTCTGAGTTCTTTATGTCTTGTTCACGAATATATACTTGGACTTTTCCTTCCTGATCTTGGACGTGGCCGAAGGAAGCTTTACCCATCTTTCTTAACGTCATTAGACGGCCCATGACTGTTCTCTTTTTCCTAGATTTCTCTCCAGCTTTAAGTTTCTTAAACTCTTCTAAGATAATGTTACTGAAAGTGTAGCCTTTGTATGAGTAAGGGTAAGGGTTGACGCCCATCTTTCTTAACTTCTCTACCTTGTCTAAACGTTCTTTAAAGAGTTTGTTATCTTGCATAAAGGTTTAGAAAGAATAATAGCTTATTAAATGTTTCTGGTCTGTTCAAGAAGTTTTATAGGTTGTCTAGTGTTAGAAGTTTCTAGTTCGTGCCAGTACATTATGTCTTTTTCGCCAATCTGCCAGCAAAGGAAGATGTCCCTTTCTTCATGTTTAGAGTAGAAGTCGATCATGCCGCGAGGTATATCTTTTATAACTGCGCCTTTTGTTAGGAGTTTGCTCAGATATTTGTGGTAGAGGTAAAGCTTTTTGTAGTATTCCATGTTCAGCCTAGTTATAAGTAAGTCTAGCTCAGGGTCACCATCGTTATTCTCTATCTCGATGTTGCTAAGGAATTCTAAGGCAGAGTGAAGTTTGCGAAGTTTGCGTAAGTTTTCCTCGATAGCTGGTAAGATAGATCTGGCTTCGTCAAGTGTAAAATAAACAGGGTAAGGCATTGTATAAGTAAAGAGAAAAAAGTATTTAAGTTTTATGTTCTATGGTCTGACAGACAGATTGTATTCTACATGGTTTGACTCTAAAGCTCTTCTAAACTTCTTAATCACTCTAGGTTCAGAGCCGTGGTATTCTATAGAAAATTCTGAATCATTAAAATTAACAGAACAATGTCTACCTATGAACCAATTAGCTTCTTTTAAACTTAATCGAGGTGTTTCTTGAGGCATCTGGCCACTATCAATCGATGTTACTGCTTCAAAACCTTGCCTATAAACTTGACAAAGAAGTCTTTTTGTAGGGTTTTTTACTCGGAGATGCATGCTTTCAGGATGTAGAATCTCTATACCAGGACAGGCTTGAGCAACTTGTTCATATAAACCACTAAAGTCAAAATTATAGTTTAGGCCTACAACCATGTAACTTGGATCTGGT
>CAYTFL010000056.1:5550-5812 GCA_964437105.1 Candidatus Woesearchaeota archaeon
ATATTGCTTCCAAACATTTTGGATCCATTGGAGCTACAATTTCTACAGAATCTACAGAGATACTCATAAAGTTAATGAGAAAAAAAGAAGTTTATAAAATTTTATGTTCTAGAACCAAGACGCTACTTTGAACGCAGTCTTTGAAAGGCCGAACTTAGCTTGACGAATTATTCCTACACCGTCGTAAGTAATGTCACCTTCTTCCAATGAAGTTTGTAAGTCAAAGGATCCTTCTTGGATGTCAATGAAAACTTCGTCAGAA
>CAYTFL010000057.1:0-5731 GCA_964437105.1 Candidatus Woesearchaeota archaeon
GATATTTGTAGGCAGGCCAGGGAAAGCCATCAAGGCAGATTATTTTTTGAAAGATCCAGATGATGTAAAAAAGTTTATAGAAAAATTGCTGGTTTTGTGATAGAATTCATTCTAACAATATGAAGAAGAAGGCAACTGACAAGAGTTTTAGATTTTATACACGGCTTCACCTGAAGGCCTTGACAGCCCTCAAGGCGTCAAATATAACAGGACTCGTCGAGCTTATCAGAAAGGTGCCTGGTTCATCGATCTATTACCACACACACCATTTCCTGCAGCAGCACCAATATCTTTCTCCAGAGCCGCCGAATGATTTCGCCCACTGGATAAGGAGCGCGTTGAACGAAGAGGCCCTCGCAGAAAAACTTGCCAGTATTGATACGATACAATATCCGACCATACGCTCCCTTAGAAACGAGATCGCAAGGATAATATCAGGTTATATAAGGAAAAATCCGAGCATAAAACTGAGATTTGCCTCTCCTGACAAGGTCTTTCATTTTATCAAAAGCATAAGCTTTGTACTGCCTACTCCTTACGTGGCAAGGAATTTGAAGGATTTTGTGTGGTGTTTAGATTATGGGGTCTGGTTGTTCTTTTCTCCATATAAGTTTGATAGATTGCCTTCGATAAAGTCTGTCTTAGTTGTAGAAGATATTGGTATTGGTGACCTCTTAGTTTCTACACCAGTGTTTAGAGCGTTGAAGAAGAAGTTTGGGCGAGTTGATGTTTTGGTTAAACCAGGAATGGAAAGTGTGTTGGAAGGGAATCTTAATGTGGATAACGTTGTAACTTCAGTAGATAGAAAGTATGATCTGGGTGTTATTCTCCATGCTAGGACTAATGGAAATTATAAGATGTCTAGGATTTTAAAAAAGTCTTGTAAGTATCGAATAGGGTGTACTAGAGTGGGGTTGAAAGAAGGGAAAGGGTTTTTATTGAACAGAAAGACTTTGCCTAACTTTAAGTCTAGAAAAAAGATAGAAGATAATCTTGATGTGATTAGAACTATTGGTGTTGAAGGGGACGGAAAGTTAGAAGCTTATACTAATTTTAAACCTAAAGTTAGGAATTATGTTGTTTTTCATACTCATGGTGCGTACAAGACTCATAATTGGTATGCGAAGAAGTGGGTTGAGTTAGCAAAAAAGTTAGATAAGAAGGTCGTTTTTACAGGTACGAATGAAGAGTATGTTCAGTCGATGATAGCTAAGTTTTCTAAAGGTGTTGATGCGACAGGGAGTACTATACAAGAATATTTTGGATGGATTAAACATGCAGATTACGTAGTGACTGTTGATACTTCAGCTATGCATGTAGCGGCTGCGTTTGATGTGCCTGTAATTTCTTTATTTGGTGCCGGGGATCCAAGAGTTTGGAAGGCGAATAGTACGAAGAGTGTTGTTATTAGAAAAGGGGATTGTCATTCTTGCCATAAAACTTATTGTAGATTAAAAGATCATAGGTGCATGGCGTTAATCGAGCCTGATGATGTATTGGAAGCTATAGGTTTGATTGGGAAGACAGTGTAAATTATTAAAGGAATATCTCCTGTGTTTACAATTGATAAAGAGTTTTTTGGAGTTACAAGGAATTCTTTAGTGTTTTTATTCTCTGCACTAATTGGATTGCCGTTAATTGTTCCTTGTCCGCTCCAAACTATCCCTGCAAAAGGTTTGTTGTCTGCGTTACGAGTCCAGATGGCGCTGGAGTTTATTTCGAAAGCTTCACCGTAGAAGTTGTCAAAAAAGATCTGTAGCTGTTTACCCCAAGGGCCTTCTTGTAAAACTTGGCTCTTCCTATACCATTTGTCTTTGAAGTTTGGATCTTGTGATTGTTCCCAATTTATTACTTGATTAACAAAGTCTTCTTCATCCTTAAGCCCTCTTAGTTGTAAAGATCTTTTCTTTTCTGGAAGTTCATTTTCGTTAAACCTTTGTCCTAACTGCCAGCTTCCTAAGTTAAAATCGTCTTGAGGCGTTTGGATTTCGAAAGTAGTCCAAGGGCCAGGGGAATGGATTACGCCGGGTAAAATTGTCCAGCCATCGTAAGCGTTTACTTCGAAGGTGTTGCACACTTCATACATACTATCGTCTTGTCCAAAATGTTTTAGTCTTTGAATAACTTCTTCTTTACTAACGCCTGGCTTTAATCCTAAACGAGTAATGGTTCCACTTAGGTCTTTGTTGTAAGGTGGAACGTTAACTTTTGGAAAGAAGTATGCTTCTAATTTGCCTGGGCCAACTGCTTTTCCTTCAATAATATCTCCGGAGTGTACGTGGACAGGGATAGGTGGAACTTCAGGTGATTCTGAGAAGCTAGATTTTATTTGTTCACCTCCAATGTCTAATATTTTTGTTAGAGGCCAAGCTTCAACGTAATCTCCTAATAAATCTTCGCCAGCAATCTCAATAGCGTCTTTGAATAGGATCTTTTCTCCATTCTCTAAGAATAAGTATGAAAGGCCTTCATTCTCTTTTGTGATTTCATTTTCGGCTGGAGTCTTTGACATAATCCACCATTCAACAGGTACATATCCTCTATCGTCAACGTAACCTTCAGTGAATTTGCTATTCTTTGCAATAATGTCTCTTCCACTGTATTGGCACCTATAGACTGTAGCAGCTTCTGCAAATAATATCCCCTTTTGATGTTCAATCATGTTTAGAATCTTGTTTCTTTTACTTTGTTTTGTTTGATCAATTGATGCGAGAATCTTTTCACTAGAAAGACCTTCTATTACATCTAATAATAAGATTTTTCCTCCGTAAGACTCTACAATGTCTTTACCGACGACTTGTTCAGTTCGGTAATTGTTACCCTTAGCAATCATGTCCGGTTTTATTTCTTGTATTAATCTTATTGGGGTTAGTTCATTGAAAATAACAATGTGGTCGACAGCTTCTAAGCTTTGAAGTAAGTTTTTTCTTGTTTCTTCATTCATGAAAGGGCGGTTAGGGCCTTTGTTTTCTCTAACTGATTGATCTGAGTTAATTCCCACGATTATAGTGTCACCGTACTCTTTAGCTTTGTTGATTAAATGGATATGTCCTGTGTGTAAAGGGTCGAAGTAACCGTTTAAGAAAATAATTTTCTTTCCTTCTTTTTTTATTTGTGCTGCAACTTCCCCTACCTTGTTTCTTTCAATTACTTTTCCTAGAGTGGTTTCTTTGTTTAATTGTTCATAAATTTGTTCTCTACTAACTGAGACTGTACCTTCTTTTGATACTGTAATACTGGCACCAATGTTAGCAAGTTCTGCGGATTCTTTTAGACTTGCACCTGAGAGCCATGATAGAGTTGCAATACAAGTGACTGTATCGCCAGCTCCACATACATCAATTACCTCTTTGACCTTTGAAGGATGTGTTGAGAAATTGTTTTCGTGGAATACTGAAATGCCCTGTGCACCCCTTGTAATCATTAAAGCTTCAAGGTTAAGGGCGTTTTTTAGAGCTTCACCTGCTTGAGCGACATTCTCTTCAGAATTAAGAGGAGACTTTATCAGTTGCTGTGCTTCATCTTCATTTGGTACTATAAGATTGAAACCGTTATATTTTTTTATCTCTCTTCTGGAGTCTCCTATAATTTTTTTATTGTATAGCTTTGATAATTTTAGTAACTCATTACAAAGTTCTGGAGAAATAAGTCCAATGTTTCCTACATCGTCATAATCAGCAACAATGATAGCATCGACCTTTTGAATATTTTCTCGGATGAAGTTGAAAGTTTTGCTAATGTCTTCAGGTAAAATCGAGTCCTTGTTTTCTATGTCAAAGCGAGCGAGGTGTTGCTTAGCTCTTTTCTTTCCTCCGCAAACTAATCTTGAGTAGGTTGCGGTTTTTCTTTTATCAGACTGGATTAAACCTTGGGTTTGTACTCCTCTTTCTTCTAAAGATTTTTTTAGGATTGTACCGTTAATATCATTGCCGATTACTCCAACTGCGTAGACTTGTGCACCAAGAGCGCTGATTCCTGAACTAATGTTGCCGGCGGCTCCAGGGATGTGATCTTTATTGTTTATGAACATCCAAGGGACTGAAAATTCTGGTGAGATCTCGTTAGCGTGACCGTAGATATATTCATCTAAGCAGAAATCGCCGATTACCATAATGGTCTTATCTGCAAATTTTTGGAGTCGTTCTTTAGTTTCCATTTTGTTTGAAATAATCTTTTCCATATGAAGCGTATCTTGTAGAGGTGATTACTGCATTTGAACCTGAAGGAAGTGTTCCGAGTGCAAGGTTTTTAATTGGATGTTTTACTCTTAAAATGTTAAACACGTTATGAAATTTGTATTCAGTAAAAAACTCAAGGTATGCTTGACCCTTTGCAATGATAAGGTCTGCGTTCTTTAGTATTTCTTTACATTCTTTTGAAACATCTTCGTAGTGTAGTCCGAAACAATTGCTGCCAGATGATACAATCTTTCCATATTGATTAAAGTTAAGATTTTGTAAATCTTCTACAGTAGCATCGTTTAACATAGGTTTTTCTTTTGCCATGATGAATATTTTGTCCTTTGGAATGAACTCTTGTATCTTTTTTAGTAGTAATGTATCGAATATTATCTCCCCATCGTTATCTACAAGGAATAGAACGTTCTTTGCACGCTTTATCCTATCTATTAGTAGACTTGTATCGTCTATTAGTAGAGGGAGGTCGCTTAAGTTATCAAAATCTTTTTTTATTTCATTAAGGTCTACATTGTGTACAAGACTGGCGCCGTAATCGATTTTGTTGCCAATTATTCCTGCAGCTATACATTCTTCCCATGAAGAGGCTGTGATTGAATTAAGAATCTCTTGAGCTTTGATATTTGATTCGTGTTTTAATTTTGAATAAGGGTCTTGATTACCCACTAACCTGTAAAATTCTCTGTACCAATCTGTGCAGAACTTTGTTATCTCAGGGTGAACCCATTGATTTTTCTCGAAATGAGTCTCTATGTAAGTATGAAGCTCTTTCTTTATTTCAGAAGCTTGCTCTGGCTTTAGATCTGCTTGATTAATGAAACTATCAATGATAGTGATGTATGATTGCATATCCCTGTCCTTTGTTTTCATTTTTGCCTCTTTTTTATTGAATTTCTGAGAGAGGTTTATAAAGATTATGCAGACGTGTTTTCTTATAGTGATTGTATCTTTTCTAATATATTTGTTGAAGAATAACCTGGAATCTCGCCAAGGCAAATATGTTGACCGCCCCAAGATTCTACCAAAGATTTTTCCCCGGCAACACGTTCTGGAATAAATGTGCCTCCTTTAACATGTATGTTCGGCTTCACTTTTTCTAATGTGTTAATCACTTCTTTGTCATTGAATAGGATAATGTAGTCTACACAGTCTAGGCCAGCTAACATTTCCATACGCTCCTGTTCAGGGATTATTGGTCTGCTTTGTCCCTTGTTAAGTTTAACTGAAGCGTCAGAGTTTACTAAGACTAAGAGCAAATCTCCTTTTTTCTTAGCTTTTTGTAATATCTTTAAGTGTGCGACGTGTAGTAAATCAAATGTGCCGTTAGTTGTGACTAGAGCTTTACCTTCTCTTATCTTAGGTACATCTTTAATAGTAATAATCTTAGGTGATAGAGACTTTTTCTTGAGACAATGGTAAAGGTTGGTTAGGAAGGCTTTGTTATCAGATTGAATGTATTTCATTCCTTTTGCGCCCATTCTGTCAAAGGTTTTGCAGAAGCGTAAATAATATGCTGGGTCCTGTTTGCTAGGTTC
>CAYTFL010000058.1:0-5429 GCA_964437105.1 Candidatus Woesearchaeota archaeon
ATAGGTTGTGATTTTTCAAAAAGACAGACAATGACATATTGGAGTTTTTTACTAGTTGGTGGATCTCCAATAAATCTGAAGAGGCCGACACACTGCGGATCATCGCATATAGTTCTCTCTGTTGTTGTCCAGAAGAACGTACCGCAATTTGCACAGTTTCTTCTAGTAAACCCTAACTCTTGTAATGCCTGGAAGGGATAGTATTTCTCAGGATTTTCTTGTGCTTTCTTCTTGAAATAGTTTT
Organism: Candidatus Woesearchaeota archaeon; assembly: GCA_964437105.1. Taxonomy (GTDB): domain Archaea; phylum Nanobdellota; class Nanobdellia; order SCGC-AAA011-G17; family GW2011-AR17; genus CAYTFL01. The sequence goes on from CAYTFL010000058.1 coordinate 245, forward strand.
TTAGTTCTTTATTAGTTCTCATGAAAGGTACTCCTTTAGTGTTCGATCAATATACAGGTGATCTACTTTCTTTTTTAATATATCATATGTTTTCTTAGGTATCTTATTAAGTTTTTTGTCTTTCCCAAGCAGAATAGCAACCATTTTTAGAGAAGGGTGGAAATCTTGAAGTGCTAGAGATTGCCCCTGTAGCTCTAATAGAGAACCCTTATCCGTTTTGTAAGCATATTTTGTATTAGAACCAATTTCTTTAACTTCAATAATGGTCTCTGGAGGCACAAAACCATCTACAAGTCGGGAAATAGGATATCCTTGCACTTCATTTGTGAGAGTATACTGAGAATAATATAAAATCCCTTTATTGGAAAAAGATTCTTTAACAAATCGCTCTCCTTTACTGAGGAAGTGCTTCTTTGTTTTATGGCCTGAAGGATTAACAAATAACCAATAGTGCATTGTGGCAAGAGTTAGGGTTGCATCATTATGGCTAGATGAGGGTTTTTTAATACACTGTAAAAATGTTAATGGTTTAGATCTCTTAAAATCATTTAAGATTCTCTTACCTTGTTCTGTCAATTTCCATTTATTTCTGTATCCTTGATCAGAAATTTCTATTAAGTCATATTTTTGAAGTTTCTTAAATCTCGATTTTATCGAATTCTTATTTTCATCTAATTTCATAATAGTATCGGGACAATTCATCCCTTTCTTAATACAATTTAAGACATCGATATATTTTTGAAGTTGTTTATTTTTGGGAAAGATACATATGGAATATTCCTCAGAAAGCTTCTTAAGGGTTTCTGGAGAAGTCATTGGAGGAACTAGGACAATGAAATTCATCCAGGGGAATCTTTTTCTAACTTTTCTAGCTTTCTCATTAAGTCTGCTGGCCTTCGCATAAGATTGTGCAAAGCCTCTTTTATTTTCAGCTTCAATAATCGTGTCCTCAACTCTAAAATCAAAACATTCCTCACAAACTATGGGGTGAATATTGTAAGACACACCTCGTTCATTAAGGTATTTTGCAACCTTCTGTTCATAATTTGTTAATGGTTGTTTTGATAACCTATCAATCCATCTCTTTCTTTTCTTAACTCTACACCCTACCTTTCCTCCTTTCCTTCCCATTCTTCTCAATTCTTCAAGTGTAGTATGTCTAGCACGTCTTGATTGATAGTGTTTACGTTGTCTCTCAATGGAATCCCAATTAGCAATAGTTTCATGACTTGTAATATTTTCAAATTTACTAATGCTAGATATTAATTCCATATACCTTTCGGCAGTCCTAATCGATTTTATGGATATATTTCCCGCTTCCCAGTTAGATAAAATTCCTCTTTTTTTCCCTATCCTTTTAGCAAAAGAATATCTACTTAACTTTAGTAAACAGCGAAAGACTACTATTCTTTGGGATGGTTTATATTTACTACTGTTATATTTAAGAATTTTCCTTCCCAATAGTGTGATGTGCCATTCATAAGGACTATTTTGTTGCTTCAACCCCTTTATTTTTTTTCTAGTTCTTGTGATGAGGCCAGACTTCTCCATTTTGCTAAGGATTATTCTTAACCAGCTCTCGCTAAAAGCAAATAAGGTTTGAAGATTTGTAGTTGTAATGGGAGTTTGAGCTTCTCTTAGGATCTGAAACCATTTCTCATTTCCAAGAAAAATCACTGGATTGAGATTTTTAAACTCTTCAGTTAAGTCTTCAACCTCTGCATATAGATTCTTAAGATCTTTTTGCTTTAGTTTCATTGAATATTAAGAGTCTATTAAACTATATAAACTCTGCGCGGACATTTGTCCTGTCCGCCGCAAATCATTATCATAAAGAAAGAAAAAATTATCGCTCCTAATTTTCATAACCGTTCAAGAATCTTTGCAATTGTGTTCCTAGAGCTGTTCCAAGTGGTGCCGACAATTCTCTACCTGTTCCTGTTCCAATAGGTAAGAATAACTCTCCTTTTACCCTTTTAGGTGTTATTAGGATTCTATAGCCTTCAACTCTCGTTCTTTTCAAATCACTACCTATTGCTCTTTTCTTCTTCTTCTTGATTTTTATTTCAAATAGTCCTTGCAAGTTATCTTGAAAAAATGTGACCAAATCTTCATGGAACCTTAAAATCTCTTCATCAGTCATTGGTATCTTCTTTTTCGTCATAATTTTTAGAAATCATTTCAAGTTTATATACTTTATCATAAAGAAAGAAAAAATTAAAGCTTGTCAAGCTTATTCTGTAAGGCTTGCAACTGCTTATCAATGCTACTTAACTTAGGCTTCTTCTCTTTCTTCCCTTTAACACTTTTTACTACTCTAGGCTTTCTAACTGGAGAAAAAACTTTCCTTCCGGCAACAGTCTTAACCTGCTTCAAATCATCTGAATCTAATGGCAACTCTTGCAACTTTACCATTCTCACTAATCTATGAACTCCTCTCAACGCAGTGCGAAACTTAGCCATCTCTTTAACCTTTTCTTCTCTAATCTCTTTAATCCTGTCATAACGTTTTAACAACTGGACAGTATCGATGGCAGATTGTAGAACCACTTTCCTTTTTTGGATAGGAAAATCTATCCTAACATGCACGCTTTGTTCGGGTTTCTTTTTACTCATTTTACTCAAACAGTTTTTTATCGATGTCTAACAACTGGCCTCTGATCTTTTCTAAGTCACCATGCCACGCTGCTAACTCTTTTTCTTCCTCCATTTTTAGATGATTAAGCTTTTCAAGAATAGAATCAGCATCACTTAACCTTGCTTTTAGTTTTTTTAGAGTCTCAACTACATCTCTATACTTTTCAATTCTCACAAATAATGGTTTTTCTGTTCCTCCTACAGTCTCTGGTAGAACCGGTCTTGGTTGAGGAGACACAGCACCTTTAATCACTTGTGCTTCTCCTACATTAACAGGAGCTTGTTCTTGAAACTTAGGAACAGTTTTTGGTAATTCTGGGAATTGTAGAGGGGGTAAACCTTGCGCTTCCTCTTTTTTTTTCGACCCAAATAATCCCATTGCATACACCTCCATAACACGAATGTGTTACACTTACCAAATACAAGAGAAGTTTATATACTTTTCGTAATCTTTGGTCAACTATTTATCAAAAACGCTCCGTCGGGACCAACCAAAACATTTAAATATGTTGAACTTACCCAATGGAATAACGCTTTATCATGAAACTTTCAAAAGAAGATCTAGAAGATTTGGTGCAACGCCTTGTCGGCGATGATGTCCTTCCTCTAATCTCAATTCTAATAAAAAAAAGGAATGTTTCTGAGTTTAAGTTAGCGGAGATGTTAAACGTTACAGTTAACCAAGTTCGTAACATGCTTTACCGTTTAAACGAACACAACTTAGTTTCTTTCATGCGTAGGAAAGATAAGCGTAAAGGTTGGTACATCTACTATTGGACTCTTAACAATAAGAGTGTCTTAAACGCTGTTCGCAAATTAAAGGAGCAACAGCTAAGAAACTTTAAAGAACGCTTATCTCGTGAAGAGGATGGCGTATTCTACGTTTGCCCAACTGGCTGCATGCGTTTAATGATGGAAGCTGCCATGGAAGTCGAGTTCCGTTGCCAAGAATGCGGTAACTTATTACGTGAACAGAGTAATACTAAAACTATTACCAACATAAAGAGGATGATTAAGGAATTAGAGAAAGAGTTGACTGAAGAAGCAGAGGCTCAAACAGAGTTACACCGTAAACGTATGATTGCTGCAGCTCGTAGAGAGAAGTTAGCTGAAAAGAAGAAACTAGCTGCAAAGAAAGCTGCTAAGAAGGTTAAGAAGAAAGCAGTAAAGAAAGCTCCGAAGAAGGTTGTTAAGAAAAAGCCTAAGAAGGTTAAAAAGAAGATAGTTAAGAAGAAACCTAAGAAGGTAAAGAAGAAGGTTGTTAAGAAGAAACCTAAGGCTAAGAAAAAGGTCGCTAAGAAAAAGCCTAAGAAGGTTAAAAAGAAAGTTGTGAAGAAACCTAAGAAAGCCAAGAAGAAGGTTGTAAAAAAGAAAGTAAAGAAAAAAGTTGCTAAAAAGAAGGCTAAGAAAAAGCCTGTTAAAAAACTTCTAAAGAAATTCTTAAAAAAACGTTAGAACAAACCTATTATTCCGTTCAACACATGATAACCGTCTAAAGGTGGTAATGGTATCAAGTTAAAGATGAACAAAAATATATTCAGTTTCTTTGATATAGCCCACCCTACCATTTCATTCTTAGACATATTCTTTTTCGTTTTCAACATAAAATAACTCAATCCCCATAATAAAAGGTTCATTGCCGGCCCTGCGAACGCTATCAATACACTCTGTAACGCTGTCGCGCCTGACGATATTGAAACATACGCTGGCGCTAAGAATAAGAACGGCGAACTCACCAACTTCAGCACAACTCCTATCAACAACCCTGTCGGCCAAATATGGAACGTTGCTTCCAATCCAAAGAACAATGCAACAAACTTATGTCCAAACTCATGCAACACTATTGCTGGCGCAGCAACCATTGCAGCAAACTTAAGATCTTCCCAATCGAAACGTTTTACAATCTCGTAAGGACTTTTCGGCCTTTGTATAAACCCTGAGAAGATGTAACCTACTGCAACTGTAAGAATAACTAACTGTACAATCTCCCACACTGACAAAAACGTCATAACATTATCTTTATATGAAAACTTTATATAGTTTGCGTGTTAACAATACCCTATGCAGTTCATGATTCCTATCTTAGCATTCTCCGGCATCTTTGTTGGCTTACTATTAAAGAAATACATTCCTGAAGAAAACAAACCTGGTAAAAAGTATCATCTGTTAGCGGAACGTTTAATTTTCTTAATTCTAGGCTCATACTTACTAGCTACAGCTTTCACCAGTTCATTATACAACTACATTGCTCTATTCATAGGAATCATTTTAGGCATGTTCCTTTCTCAACCGTACCTATACTTAGGTCTCTCATTACTCACAATAGACTTTGTGTCAGCTTCACTAACTTTCATATTCGGCGTATCTAACGGTAACAAGAACTTCCTCTATCCAGCTCTATTTTTCTTTGCACCATTCTTACTACTACTAACTCCCATAGATACAACTTTACTACTAATGGTCGCTTCGGGCGCACTTTTTGCCACTATAATGAGAACTTCTTTATAACCACCACCATAAACTATATTAACCAACTATACTTTCCTAC
>CAYTFL010000059.1:0-5118 GCA_964437105.1 Candidatus Woesearchaeota archaeon
ACAGTTTTCTTTCTAAGAATTTGGTTATCTGCCCTTCTCTTACCCACCACAATGAAGAAAGCTAAGAAAAATGTACATAGTATTAGCCAAGGGCTTACTCTTACGTCAAGGATGTATGCGCCGCTTACAGCTCTTATCACGAAGTTAGTTGAAATTAAGATGATATCTAAGAATATTTGTTTTTTAAAAAATAAAGTGTAAGCTGTGGTAAGAGTGAAAAGAAATAATATCATAGCGAAAAACTTTTCTGATAAAGTGTAGCCTATGATGAGGGAAGCGATGGATAGAAACATGGCGATAACGCCGGCTGACCAAATCTTAACCTTTCCGGAAGCCAATGGACGCTGACTTTTCTCAAGATGGAGCTTATCACTCTTAATATCCACAATATCGTTAAGAATGTAGTTCGTGGAAGAGATTAAGCAAAGGGCAAGAAAACCTATGAAGGTTAAAGTTATGCTAGATATATCTGTGGCTAAACCTACAAAGATTAAAGGCAAGAAAATGACTAAATTCTTGTACCATTGTTGCATTCTAAGTAAGCGGAAAATCATAGAGGAGAGTTCTTAATAGAGGTTTATAATGACTTGGCTATTTGTAGCAATAGGTTGTAGTTAAATAGAGAAGGTGAATTTCTTAATTTATGACAATCGAGAAGTTATTATCTCCTAGACCAATCTGGCCATGGGAGATTCCTAATGAAGAGGAGGAAAATGACGGAGAAGAGCAGGAAATACCTGTTATTGATCCCACTAATCCTTGGACTCCGTTACCAGAACCTGTGCCGCCACAACCTTACAAAATACCAGATAAAGAGCCGCCTAGGCCAGACATTACAGTAACGTATATCCAAAACATTTAATAAGTATTGTTCTTGTTCTATCTCCATGAAAAGAGTTGCGCTAATAATCTTATTGTTGATGATAGTTGCGTGTAGTGGAGGAGAAGATATGGAAGAAACGTCGACGTATGCAACGGTTGTTACGAGTAAAGGAACTTTTACATTTGATTTGTACGATGATACGCCGATCACTACAGGTAACTTTGTATCTTTAGCTGCTTCAGGGTTCTATGATGGATTAACTTTCCATAGGTATGTTGAAGGGTTTGTTATACAAGGTGGTGATCCTTTAGGTGATGGTAGCGGAGGTAGTGATGTTACCATTGACCTAGAAATTGCTGATGGTAGGAAGCATGATAAAGGTACGATTGGTATGGCTCGAAGTGAAGATCTTAATAGTGCAAGTTCGCAGTGGTTCGTTAACTTAGCAGACAATGATTTCTTGAATGGTGATTATGCAGTGTTCGGTGAAGTGACGTCAGGGATGGATGTGGTTGAGTCGCTTAGAGAAGGTGATACGATTACTTCTGTGACGATTGAGTATCGGTAGTTTTATAAAATCGATCGTAAAACCAGTTTTATGGTTGGAAAGCAATATGATGTAGAATATCTTATTACAAATGAAACTTTAGATGCAATAAGAGTAGGTTTGGACCTTAGTCCAGATGATAATGTTCTAAGTTTATGCAGTTCTGGAGATCAAGCATTTGCGATTCTTGAGGTTGCTAGAAGTGTTAGAGTAGTAGATATGGAGTCTAGAAATATATCTAACCTTAGAAGAAGAGCTAAATCTCTAAGAGAAGGAGATTTTGATGATTTTTTAGATGTGCACCTTGAAAAAAATGGGTATGCAGGAATTTTTCCCCGAAATAGGTATTTTAGAGAAGGAGATAGGTTGAGAAGAATTCAAGCTAACTTGGGAGGGCTTGAAATTTTAGGAATCGGTGATATTGTGGAGACTGCATCAAGAATAAACGGTTTCAACAAATTATACTTATCTAATGCAGTTGGGTGTTTTGAGTATGTAGGAGATATGATTCCAGTTGCCTTACAAGTAATTGCTGAATCTTTACCTAGAGGAGGTCTTGCTTATATTGCAGGGCATGAGTCTGATTGGAAATCCATGACTCCTGAGGATTTATGTTTAGATGAAGAGTTAACCAGGAAAGCTTGTGAACTAGAAGAGTATGACTTTTGGAGTCCAAGAGTTTTTAGAAAGGTTTAAACTTTTTCTAGGATTGTAGAATGCGCGAGCCGTGAATAATATTTTCTCTAGTTTTATTTCAATTACCTTTAACTCTCTAGCAAGTTATTATAAGAAGTCAATAAACTTGCACCAATAGAAAGGATAGCTTCATTAGTTAGAAGTTCGCTTTCCATTTGTAGATGAGAAGAATATTTCCCAACAAGATCAGCTAAAGAACCTAATTCCTCAGAGACTTCACCTTCACCCAATATTACAGGTTCAACTAGATTTTCTATAAAATATGAACCGACCTGTATGTCTCCGCAAATTAAATTCTGTTGCAAAGATCTAGACAAATCAGGGAATATTGCTTTGAGTCTCTCTTTAAGTTCATTAGGATAGTTTAATGCTGCCATTTTTTACCTTTTTCCTCATCACCTTATTTGACAAATTTAACCTATCATTTATAAAGCTTTGGGTAGAGTTTTGCCGCATATCACCTAGAAGTATAATGTGTAGTAGAGAAATCAAAAACCTTCAGGATTTTTCTTGTGCCAGTCCCAAGCGCTTTCAATGATATCTTTTATACCGTACTGCGCTTCCCAACCAAGAACTTCTTTAATCTTTGAAGCGTTCGCAACTAACTCTGGAGGATCGCCAGGACGTCTACCTATTTCTTCAGCAGGGATAGGGTGCATTGTTACTTCACGACAAACTTCAATAACTTCTTTTACACTGTTACCTTTACCAGTACCCAGATTAAAAACTGCAGACCTACCCCTCTCTAAAAACTCTAAAGCTGCTATATGCGCATCCGCCAAATCTAAAACATGGACGTAATCTCTTAAACATGTGCCATCAGGTGTAGAATAGTCTGTGCCAAAGATCTTAACATTATCGCGTTGAGAAAGTGCTACCTTGATTATCAAAGGGATTAAGTGCGTTTCAGGTTCGTGGTGTTCGCCTATACCGTAAGCGGCGCCTGCAGCGTTAAAGTATCTTAAAGATACGTGTTTGAAGCCGTAAGCGATGTTGTAACAGTTTAGAACGTCTTCAACTGCGCGCTTGGCCATGCCGTAAGGGTTAATCGGATCCTTTGGATGGTCTTCAGAGATTGGAACGGAAGTTGGTTCGCCGTAAGTTGAACAAGTGGATGAAAAGACTAGCTTATTTATACCTTGCTTCCTTAAAGTGTCAAAGAATTTAATACTTTTCCTTAAATTGTTTTCAAAGTACATGTCAGGGTTGTTGACACTCTCTCCAACGTATGCGAAAGCTGCGAAGTGTAAGACTGCGTCAATTTTATGATCTTTACAAAGTAATGCTACTGTGGCCCTGTCACCAATATCGCCTTTTACAAAAGGGACTTCCTTAGGTATTGAAGCTTGATTACCTCTTGTTAAGTTATCTATCACTACAACTTTGTAACCTTTCTCAAGAAGTCTTCTAACAGTTATGCTGCCAATGTAGCCGGCGCCACCTGTGACTAAAATTGTTTTCATTTTAAATCGGGCCTTCCTATAAAGACATATTCGAATGAAGAGTCCGATTAACCTATCACAAAGAAGAACGTCTTTGCCATCAAATATTACGTTCCCACTCATTCTTTCATGCAACTCGTCTAAATCAGGTTGTCTGTAGACTTTCCAGTCGTTAGTGATTAGTAATGCGTCTGCACCATTTGTTGCATCATATTTGTTGTCCACTAAAGTTAAATTCGCCCTATCAACATCCATCTCTCGTAGAGCTTGGGAGAATTCAGACCTTGCTTCAGGGTCATGCGCTCTTACAGCTGCGCCGTGAGATAATAAGTATGGAACGATTGCTAAAGAAGCAGCATCCCGTACGTCATTAGAATCTTTCTTAAAGCTTAAGCCCCAGATTGCGAAAGTTTTACCTGTTAAGTCTGAGCCATACCTTTCCTCTACCATACGATTCATGACTCCGCGTTGCGCTTCATTCTGTGCGCGTGAGCTTGCTACAAGTGCAATGTCTTCAGGAGGTGAGCCAAAATCTTCCATTGTGCGTTGTAATTGAGCAGTATCTTTACCTAAACAACTGCCACCGTAGCCAGAGCCAGGGTGAACAAATTTGCCAATACGAGCATCCGCCATAATTGCAGGTAACATTTCTCGCCAGTCTGCACCTACTTTTTTTGCAAGATTAGCCATTGCGTTGGTAAAAGTAAGTTGTTGAGCTAAGTAGCCGTTGCATGCGTACTTTGTTAATTCTGCGCCCCTTCTTGACATGAAATGTATGCGTTCTTGTCCAGGAAAGAAGAATCGAGAGTATAAGTCGAACATAATCTTCCTTGCATGCTCAGAGTCTGTACCAACAATTATTCTATCAGGCCTAGATGCGTCACGTACAGCGCGGCCTTCAGCTAAAGTTTCAGGGTTAGAGACTACATCGAAATTGTGAGAGTAATTTCCAAGAATTTCTTCTAACCGATCTCCTGTGCCAACAGGTACCGTGCTTTTAGTTACAATAAGTTTGTAATCATCTAATCGTTCAGCCATAATCTGACCTATTTCGTGAGCAACAGCTTCAGTAGATTCCAAATTAGCTCTCAAATCTTCCATAGAAGGTGTGCCAACTGCAATAAAAATTACTTCAGAGTCTCTTATTGCCCTTACTCTATTATCAGTGAAATATAAGTTTGTTGACTCGTAACCTTTACGCAATAAAGCAGGTAAACCTTTCTCATGAATATGAAATTTTTCAGTTTCACCACGACAAACTTCGTTTAAACCTAGAATTTTTGCGCCGTCAGTATCGTATACTTGAACCCTATGATCATGTTCAGCCAAAACAGCGCCGTGTACTACACCAACGAAACCACAACCAGCGACAGCAATCCTCATAAAGTTCTTTTTAAAAAAAGCTTATTTAAAGTTTGTGCAGATGTGATAGTTATATCACTGAAGTTTTGATAGCCTCTTTACAAGAACATTCTGCGTGTTGTATTTTAGGTAATACCTGTTTCAACAGTTCTTTTACTTTATCACTATTCTCTTTCATCACCCTTAAAACTTCGTCTAAAGTAACAGCTTCAGTACTTTCGCGCCAGCAGTCATAATCCGTACTCTTA
>CAYTFL010000059.1:5128-5374 GCA_964437105.1 Candidatus Woesearchaeota archaeon
GCGGCGTAACACAACCCTGCTTCCCTTGCAAGAACAGCTTCAGGGACTGTGCTCATGTTGATAATGTCTGCATTCCAAGAACGGAACATGTGAGATTCTGCTTTCGTAGAAAATCTTGGACCTTCAATCGTGACAACAGTGCCAGTCTCATGGTGGTCAATGTTTAACTCTTTAGCAGCTTCAATAAAGTTATTCCTTAACTTACTGCAAAATGGTTCGGCCATAGGAATGAGGCAAACTCGGTTT
>CAYTFL010000060.1:0-5358 GCA_964437105.1 Candidatus Woesearchaeota archaeon
GAAAAGAGTAAAAAGCCTATTTTGGGGCTGGTGTTGAATCGTGTTAGAAGGAAGAAGTATGAAGTTTGTAAGGATGATGTTGAGGAGACTATGGGGTATGAAGTTATTGCGTCTTTACCAGAGGAAAAAAGGATTCTTAAAGCTCTTGCATCACAAAGGCCCTATACTTTGGTTTATCCTTGGAGGAGTTTGACAAGGAATTATAAGAAGCTTGCAGGGAGAATAACTGGTGAGAGAAGAAGGTTGTTTTGTAAGAGATTTCTGTAGGAAGTTTTATAAATGATTTAATCTAGGAAGGTAATAAAAGAGAAAGATATAATGAACAAAAAAGGACAAGGGGTAACAGAGTATTTAGTTATTTTAGGGATTATTGTGGTTATTGCTTTAATTCTTATTGGATTATTAGGAGGTCTTCCAGGTATTGGTAGGAGTTCAAGTGCTGATGCTTCAGAAGCTTACTGGGCTACAACTGAAGTTGGTGTGAGTGATTGGTACGTTGGAGCGTCATCTGATCAGTTAATTTATATCTTGACAAACAATCAAGATGCTAGTATTACTGTGCTGGATATAACAATTGAGGGTACTTCTAACACTACAGATCTTCGCTGTCAGCCGGGGAAAGTACAACGTCATCTTTAGATAAGACTTGTGAAACTCAAGGAGATGCGTATGAGTATAGTACTGTTGTAGTGAACTATCAAGATGCGACTACTCTAGCGAACTATACCTTTACAGGGACAGTTGGCATTGTTGGCGAGTGTGCAGCATAAAATTATTTTATTCTTTTTTTAGAGTTCTAGAGTTTAGTAATTCTTAAATATTCTTATTAGAAAGCTTTTTTTATGGGAAGAAGTTGGACAGTTAGCCATAATCCGAGAGGTAAGGAGAGTGATGAAGAAAAGGAGCATAGGTTGAAGTGTGAAAGGATTGCTGAAGGATTGGATGCTTTGGTAGGAGCTTATCCTGATGGAATGGGAAGGCTTGCCGATGAATTAGCTGAAGTTTCTGGGTTTGGTTCTCCATACTTAAGAACTTGGATTAGGGAAGTTTGTAAATGGGACCTAGCTAGAAAGATAGGATTGAAAGTTCAGGGAGCTAGTAGAGATGAAAATTTGAAAAGGATTGGTCAGCTTTGTGGAATATTAGAAGTTGAAGAGGATCATTATGTTGTAACTGGGTTAAAGGATCTTTATTTTCACTTTAGAGTATATGATCCTTAACTACTTCTTTTTCTTAGTTGCTTTTCTATCTCTAACCTTGCGGATAATAAAGAAGGTTAGCCAGAGTGCTAATGAAACTATTGCAGCTATCAAAAAAGTGTAGTAGAAAGGGCTAAATACTGGGTTGATTAGTTCTTCAAATAATACGCCTAAGAATGTGATAAGTATTTCCGGTGCACCTTCAACCATTGGGCCAACTATTGCTGCGTAATCTTCACTAGTTTTGCTGGTCATGTACCAAACGATAGCGAAGGCCATACCGAAGCTCCAGGCAAGTCTGCCAAAGATCTTTTGTATTAAGTAGAATAGTTGCCATTCGACGCCTATGCCTAGTAATAGTATCCCTAGTAAGAATAAGACTATGGCTAATATGAATGCTGTACCGATTAAATCCATATATTTTGTGACTGGTTGTAAAGCGGTTAACATTTGAGTTTCAAACTCTAGTTTGGCAGAGTCCATGTTTTCTGCTATTAAAGGATTGTCCATAGAAATTTCGCATTCAGTGGCTGGAATTATTCCTGATTCGCAGCTTTCAAAGTAAGTAGCGTATTGTTCGTCTTCGTTAATTAAAGATTCTTTGATTTCGTCAGGGTTTTCTTCAAGGTATCTAGTGAAAGTGTCGTCGAGGATAGTGTCTAAATTGTCTATCTGTGATTGGAATTGGGAAAGGAATAAGGCTAGGACGATTAGAATGATGCTTATTCCAATAAATGCTGAGCCAAAAAATCTTAACGCTCCTTTAAGGAATCTCATGTAGTTTTTAAGGTAAAGGGGTTTTATAAAGTTTCTTATTGACGTAAGAAAATGTGATATTCAACTAATTTCATAGAAATCTTTTTAAACATATATACTTAGTTAACTTTAGAGGGATGCCGAATGATGAAAAGTATTAAAAATTTTCTTAGCAAAATCTTGCCAGGCTTGTTTAGTAGGAAAAAGCATGTGAAAATTGGGTTGTATGGCCCTCCGAACGGGGGTAAGACCACTCTTGCGAACAGAATTTGTGAGGATTGGCTTGGTGAAGGGATAGAAATGGGTAGTACTTCTGGTGTTGCGCACGAAACTAGAGAAGTGCAGATGAAAGAGAATATTCATATGAAGAAAAATGGGAAAGAATTGACGTTTAACCTTGTGGATACGCCGGGTATTGCTACGAAGATTGATTATGAAGATTTTCTTAAGCATAAGATGAGTAAGAAGGTTGCTAAAGAAAGAGCGAAGGAAGCTACGAAAGGAGTTATTGATGCGATTAAGTGGTTGGATAACATGGATTGTGTGATTGTGGTGCTAGATTCTACAATTAACCCGTATTCGCAAGTTAACATTACAATTATTGGAAATCTGGCTGCGAGAGATATTCCAGTGATGATCGCAGCAAACAAAAGTGATTTAAAGAAGTCGAGCATTAAAAAGATTGAGTCAGCGTTCCCGCAGTATCCAATAGTAGGAATATCTGCGTTGAAAGGGAACAATATTGATGAGCTGTATGATACAGTGTTTAAGATAGTAAATTGAGGTGAAGCATGTTAACATTACAGTATATACCGTTACACGAAGTGGAGCTGTTAACCCCGGATAAAAGGATTAACAAGTTGCTTGGTGTAGTGAAAAAGAATAAGGTTGTGTTAATGCAAGGTCGGTTGGCGCCGAAAGAAGAAGCTAAACTTATCGAGAAAACGATGGAGGAAGTGAGTAAAGAGTTCAAGGGGATTGAACTTTGTACAGTTTATCCGTCGAAAGCGCGTAAGAAGAAGGATCTTGCAAACCAAATTAAACAATACCTGGCGAAAATGCTTGTGGGGGACAGAGAGGGGTTTACAATAATAGGGCCGGCGACGGTCATAAAGGAGATTAAAAAGAATCCAGATAAAATTGAGCTCTTAACTTACAAGAAGAGGAGAGCTGGGAGAAAATAGATGCCACACCAATGTGTAAGATGCGGGGAACTTTATCCTACGGGATGTAAAGAGTTGTTAACAGGTTGTAAGTGTGGTGGCCGTTTCTTTTTCTTTGTGAAAGAAGAGCATGTGAAGAAGGCGCAGGAAGTGACGAGTAAGTTGTCTGTGGATGAGAAGAAGCAGATTGAGACTGATGTTCTAGAAATTGTTGGTGAGCAGGATGATAAGCAACCTATAGTGTTGGATTTTGAAAGTATTAAAGTGTTGAACCCGGGTAAGTATGAACTAGATCTAGTGGATCTGTTTAAAGGGAATCCGTTGATCTATAAGTTGGATGAAGGGAAGTATATCATTGATATTCCTAGTACGTTTTCTAATGAAATGAAGAAGAGAAAGAAGAAGAAATGAATGGTGAAGAGAATTTAATCTATTGTGCACTTGACTAGAAGTTTACTCTTTATTATTTTTTGGATTCTATCTTTTTCTTATTTTCGGGTTCTAAATAGTTTTTATTTGAAACAACATTTGTTCCCAACCTCTTCTCAATATTCTTTCTAGTATCTCCCGCGACATCACCACCATCTTTCGCATCCTTTTTCAATTCATAAAATCTTTGAGAATCTCTATCTCTTGTAAATCTTGTTGTTGTAGCTTCGCCAAGCATTGTTAAGATAAGCTCAATATCATCCATATGGTCTCGGAGGTTTTCTTTTTTGAGACCTTTGAATTGTTTATATTCACTTGGTGTCATGCTGAAAGTAGCTTTACTAATTTCTGCAGTTAAAATTGCATACTCCTTTTTGTTTTTTATACCTCTTTTATCCCATTCATCAGTGAGTTCATCTCTTATAGCAATTCCTCTTACTCTTTTCTCTACCCATTCTTCAGAATAGCCCTTTTGTTTGTATAATTCTTTCATACGTTTTTGAGCAAGTTCTGGATTTTCTATCTCTTTAACTCTATCATAACCCACTTTTGCTAGCCATCGTTTGAAAGGCTCTGCTTTAGGAGATGGGACTGATTGGATAATTCTAAATGCTCCTTCTAAGTTAACGCAGTTTGTTTTCCTTTTTTTATTATCTGGTGCTAATAATTCAAGGAGGGTACAAATTGTACCCCAGTTAGTATTAAGGATCGGATCTCTACTACGCATTTTTTTAATATATTGTTTGGGGTCTGAACTATTTGTAAGAACAGCTATTATATCAAATATTGAAAACCACCATTCATTATTGTGCCATACTCGTCTGATATCTTTGCCTTGAAAAACGACAAGTGATTTGTTTTCTTCCATAATAGTTTTAATAGTGAGTCTTGTTAGTTTAAATGTTTATTACTTCTTGAGTTTTATTCCTTTGTAGTTTAGTGTTAGAATTTCCTTCCCAACCAAATGCAGAGATGAGAATGTTAGTATCTACGATGGCTGAAGGTAGTGAAGCAAGGAACTGAGCGACGAAGAGTTTGAGGACCTGCTAATCTTATTTTCGAAAGGTTTATATGGACGGTACACTCAGTTAACTGAAGATGGCAAAAGAAACAGCAATCAAAATTTCGAAAGAATTTAAGATCTGGCTTGATTCAGTTGGGAAAAAAGGAGAAACATATGAAGATGTAATTAAATCAATAATATTCAAACTCCCTCCTGAGAAATTTGAAGAATTACTAAAACAAAATGCTTATTCTTTCCATAAATTAGCAAAAAGCCTAGGACTAAAAATAAGAGAAGATTGAAAAAGGGAGACTCTCAAATAGAAGCTATATGGCTGTGATCCCAAAGTGAACACATAAAGTTTTTATACAACTTCTGTTTCAAGTTTATGGGGGTAAGCTTGCTAGAGGTACTTAAGTGTAGTAGGTTGTTTTCGTCAAAGTTGTTTAACGTTAGCTTGGCTGAGGTGAAAACTGATACGGGGAAGATTATTGAGCGGTTTGTAATAGAGCCGTTGAGTAAGTCCGTAGCGGGTGTAGTGGTGAAAAATGGTAAAATAGTTCTTGTTAAGACTAAAAGGATGTTTTGGGAAGGTAAGTATTGGGAATTGCCTGGAGGGTGGATGAAGGATGGTGAGATAGCTTTGTCGGCCATACGTAGGAAAGTTGAGGAAGAAACTGGGTTTGAAGTGTTAGATATTAGGCGTTTGGGTAATACTATTGGTGATTTAGGTACGTCTACCAAAGAAATGTTGTACTTTTATGTGGAAGTAGGTGATAGAATTATTTCTTTTAACCAAGATTTGGTG
>CAYTFL010000061.1:0-1900 GCA_964437105.1 Candidatus Woesearchaeota archaeon
AACGGCTGTTGGATAGAATGGAGCAGGGAGGAGTAATACTTTTGACGAACGTGACAGATGTTGAACTTTCAGGGATATATAGACACGGAGAGGGGCTGGTTTCTTCATTACATGAATCTTCTCAAACCCTTGAATTTGATGAAGGAAGGTTAATTAAGAGTTATGGTTTAGGTGCAGCTTTAAGACGAGTTTATCATAGATTTGTTCAAGAGTAATATAACTTTTTGAATTATATACTCTAAGTCTACTGACTATCCACAAAATCTTTCTTGATCTTTTGACAAAGTGTATAGAATCTCATAGCTTGTCCATTTTCTTGAAATCTTTTTGAGGTATAAGATCCCCAATTATTCCTCATTGTCCATTCAATATCTTTAATAAACTCTTCTTTGCTTCTAATACTTCCTTTTTTTATCCAAGCAAGAGCCAATTCCATTTCTTGTTCAGTAAGATTGCCAGCCATAGCTGCGCGAAACCTGTCTCTAAATTTTTCCCACTTTGACCATCCAAACATAAGAAAGCATTAGGTCTCACTCTTTTTAAGATTTGTCATACTGGTGAGATTAAAAATAAATCCCCACCCCGGGATTTGAACCTGGAACCTCTCGGGTACGGCTCTCCTTTCTTCATCCGATGCATACGCACAGTCAAAAGGTGACTTGATCTACAGCCGAGTGCTCTACCGTTGAGCTAGATGGGGATAAAAGAATTGAAGAAAATAGCTATATATAAACTTTACCTTTTCTTAGAACGCTTCTTTTTAACCTTATCAATAATACCTGACAACACGCTAACTCTATTAGATTTGAAATGTATCGTCCTTTTATTCTTATTCTTGTACTTACCTAAAGCTCTTGCCAACCCAATCTCTCCAATAACTTTCAACTTCGCTTCAACTTCATAAGCGATGATCCTTTCTTCACCTTTAACCAACTCAGCCATCTTCCACATCATTCTCACACCTTTCGGCCCTCTTTCCGTGCCTGACGGTCTAAACGGCCCATAACGCACATGCGGTTGTATAACTTTTGGCAAAGTATCTACAACAGTAATATCTTTGATGGTTTTGTTAGTATTATTCTTCACATGCAACAACACTTTGAACGCAGAAACTCCTTCTGTACTATACTTCTGTTTAAGCGCCTCTTTCTTGATAGTAACTCTCTTCGTGAACAAGTAATAAGAGATCAAGATAAGCAATATTACTACAATCAAACCAACAACAAACGGTCTATAATTGATAGTAATGGTAAGCATGCCTTCCTCACCAGGTTCTAAGTTAAACACCCAAGCTAAACCATCATCACCTTCATACGTAGGATCTTGCGTATACGCTGCGAACCAACCTTGAATAAGGTTCAAATCTTCAGTGTATGATGCGCTAACCAACCCATTCCCATTATTAGTCTTAGTGATAGTTATCTCTTCTTTAAGAAACTCTTCCTCAGTCCTTACTGACTCAGTAACATCAATATTTTCTTCAACATCAAACTCACTAGTCTCTCCACCTTGTAACTCATCATCGTAGTACACTCTTACGCTTACACTGTACTCTCCAGGCGGCACATCTTGATCAATCTCATAACTGAAACTCACTTCTTTCTCTTGATCTTCAAACAATTCTACGGTTTGTTCATCCTTAAACAGATCGCTTGACACATAGATATCGATGTTCGAAAGGTCTTCACTCAACCGGTTACTAAGGTTTAAACTAAATGTAATATAACTTCCAGGCGCTACTGACTCTGGCACTTCAGAGAATATAATATCTAACGGATCTTTCTCTTTCAATGCAAAAACTTGTAAATTATAATCATACTCTGGCTGATCATCTTCATTAATGATTGTAGCAGTGATATATGTTTTATACCTATTTTGTTTAGGCGCCTCTTCTTTAAGC
>CAYTFL010000061.1:1910-5315 GCA_964437105.1 Candidatus Woesearchaeota archaeon
TCAACAGTTATCTCTTCAGTACTGTGTCCATTTAACTCAATATAGCTAGGTTCAACGAAAACGTATTCAAAGTACGACGAAGGCAAACCTACGTAAGGTTCAGCAGAAATTCTCACTTTATAGTTCTGCGCATCAAGATTTTCCAGTTCTAGCACATACTCGCCAATCAAATTTTCCGGTTCAAGGTCCGTAACTGAACTAATCTCTGTAAAAGATAACCCATCATCTGCGAAAACCATTGGTAAAGCTAAAATACACAGCACCAGAACCACAATTCCTCTTTTCATAAACTTGCTATTATATAGAACTTTAAATAATTTGTTGTAAGTTGTGATATATATCACACAATTTTGGTAACATGATCGACTTTTTCAAACTTTATCGTACTATCAACAAAAGATTCGATTTGCGGCTCATGACTCACCATTATAATCTGCGGAATATTGATCTCATCCATCAAAATTCTTAGCCTATCCAGCTGCTCATGACTAAATCCATCAGTAGGCTCATCTAAAATTAACAAATCTTTAGTCTTAATCCCTGCATTAATCTTGTTAATTATTTGATTCAACGCTAAACGGTACGCCAACGCTCCTGCCGTTTTCTCTCCACCTGATAAGTGCTGATAATCAATATCGTACCCATCTTGCAAGATTTTTGGCGAATACTCTTCATCTAACGACATTTGTAACGTCTGGTTATCAATAAGTATAGAGAACCACTTCTCAAACAACGAATTAAACTCCGTATGCACTTTCAGCATAATATTCTTTTCCATCGCTTCAATCATTGGAACGAAATAATCTGTCAACCAAAACTGCACTTTGTTCAGATACTCTTTCTTCACCATCATAGTCTGTTTCTTAACAATTTCTTGCTCCAAACTAAGAATGATGCCTTTCACCGCTTCCAATGTCGCCTCAACCCTATGAATCTCTGGCTCAATCACTCTAAACTCTTTCTCCGCATTTTCTACTGCCGTCAACAACTTTGGTAACAACTCTTCCACACTACTCAACGCTTCAAGCTTAGTATTACATTCCATGATCTTTAGATTAACTTGCCCAATCCTTTGCTTAACACTCTTAGCTTTCTCTTCCAACTGTACCAACTCTTCCTTTTTACTCTCCAACTGCCTTTTCTTTAACACGATAACTTTCTGATCACTTTCCTTACGCTTTAGCAACTGCACTTTCATTCTATACTCTTGCAGCGCCATATCCAACGCCTTCCTCTCCTCTTCATGACTCGAAATGTTCTTACTAAACTCTTCAATCTCATTCAAACTCTTATCCACCACCTTTTTCTTATACTCTTCAGAAACTTCCTGGAAACAAGTTGGACAATTGTTAAGACTTTCCACCTTATCTTTAATCAACTTACTGTGCGACTGCTTGGTACGAAACTCTTGAATCTTGTTTAGCGCTTCTCTAACTTTACTTTCATGTTTAGCAATCTCTTCATCAAGAACTTTAACCTTCTCCATAACATCTTCAACAACTTCAAGATTCTCCTGGCTCAACTTTTCAACCTCTTCCCTTAACAACTTGATCCGTTCTTCATCGTCTACTTTCTCTTTCAACTTATGCTTAAGCTCAGTCTCATTAACAGCCAACTCATTCTTAACCTGCACCAACTCTTCCTTTTTCGCTTCAAGACTTTGCAACTCTTCCTTCCTTTTATCCCACTCAACCTTCTTTAGCTCTAACTTGGGCTTCAACTCCGCCAATTTTTCATTCAAAACAAGATTCTCTTCAACTTTCTTCTCTTTCTCTAGAACTTTAGACGGCAAATCTGCTACCGCACCATCATACTCTCTCTTCTTACCACGAATATGTTTAACTACGACCGTTGCATTATCACGAATTTGCTTATACTTATCAATCCCAAACACTTTCCTTAACGTATCCAACCTTTCCTCTTTCTTCCCTAACAAAATCTGCTTCATCTCTTCCTGCGGCGTGTAAACTGTATACCTGTATATCAACGCCTTATTCTTTGTCAACAAATCTTTAGGATAGTTTAACAGATCTAACACAATCTGCTTCAACTCTTGAGCAGTCTTATCTTCTTTCAAACCGTTACGAAATATATATCCAGCATCCTGCACAACCCCTGTTTTGCTCCTCTTCAACGCTCTATAAAGTATAACTTCTTCACCATCCACGTTACAATGCAGTTTAACAGACCCTTGATCCGTCCCGTTACGCAGTAAAGAAGCTCCCGACAAATTCTCTCTCTGTAGGCCAAACAACGCAAAATCTACCGCCAGCAACACGCTACTCTTCCCACTCCCAATGTTGCCCCATAATAAACAGCTACCTTCCGGCAACACTATTTCAGCATTCTCATAACTCCTTATATTATTCAAAATGATTTTATGGATCTTCAATTTCTAACACCTCTATCGCTTCAGACAACACTCTTCTTTCAAAGTCGCCCACTTTTTCACCTTCACCTTTATCTCTTGCAAGAACTTCCATCAACTTTTTAGTGAACAAATTCTCCATCTCCGGCGTCATATCTTTGATTTTAACTTCAGTCACACTTTCTTTGATAATCTCTTGCTCAATCTCTTCAACCGTCCCTTCTTTCATAGTAATCGTATTTGAAATAGCAGAACTTAGTTTATGCGTATTCTTTAACACGATGTAAGCCTCTTTCAAATGTTCATAGATAGCTTGAAAGTTAACGTCACTAGTCTTACCTTGTATTTCTCCTTTCACACGTAATGTAACAATCTTATCACTGATATCAACTTCTTTAACCTCTCTAAGGATCTTATCCATGGCTTGCTCAGGTGTAAGGTTTGACAAATCTATAACAAAATTAACCACTTCTTTCATCTTAACTGGATAATATTCCACGTTAACATTCTCATCACAAAAGTATATTCCACCGTACTTCCACTCTTCCAACTCTTTGAAGTTGTTCGGGAAAAGTGCTCCTGGAAACGTTAAAAATCCATTACCAAACTGTTGCCTAAAGATATAATGCACATGCCCACCGGCGTAATAGTTAAAGGTTTGCGGTAAACTTCTCGCGTCCGCCCCGGCAACGTTTTCCATATCCTTCGGCTTAAACTCGTTAATCGCTGTATGGAACAAAAAGATTTTGAAACCTTCTTCTAACTCAAGAGGTTTTACATCCAACAAATCATAATCATTAATCTCAAGCCCTCCTTTCTTACCATACATTCCAGTCAGCTTCACACCTGTTTTAGGATCGACTGTAAACTTTAACTGATTATCTTCAACTTTCATAACATTTGTTATTAATCCTGCCTTTTCTAGCACATCCAACATAGTTTTGCCTGACGGCGAATAATCGTGTGACCCTGCAACAATATACACTGGGATATTATGATCCTTAAACTTCTTCAACTCTGCCGTAACTTCTTTGATA
>CAYTFL010000062.1:0-5037 GCA_964437105.1 Candidatus Woesearchaeota archaeon
GGACAATGTTCCCAACTACATTTTAACACCGATTTCCGTAATTACTCTAATGAGTTAAAGAACAATATCATAAATGGTATTACTGTAAAAGGTTTCTTGGAGGGATATTAATGCGTATACAAATCACTCCTGATCCAAATAAGGCTAAAGCTTTACAAAAGATGGCAGTAATTACATTAGATCGGTTACAGGAGATTGAGATCGTAAAGTATCCTAGTAACACTTTAATAGATTATTATGATATAATTCACAAACTTTTGGAAGCTATTAGTTTAACTTCTGGAGTGAAATGCAAAGGTGATGGTGCACACTATGAACTAATTGATTATGTTGCAATGAAACAGAATCTTCCTGAACAAACTAGAATCTTTCTTCAAGAATTGCGTGAATATAGAAATAGGATTTCTTATGAAGGTTTTATGGTGAATAAGGACTACATTCAAAGAAACAATGAGAAGATTTTGTCTATTATTGAGAAATTGTTATCTTTTTTGAAATAATAAGAAAAAAGGTAATTAAATTATTCGCTTCCGTAGATTAACCAATCCCAGAGGTCAACTATCCACGAATCATCTTGTCCTGGCGCTCCCATTCCTTTAGCTTTTCCAACTTTTTTACTGATGAACTTTCCGAACCGACTTTTCTTGTGACACTCACTCTCTTTACAGAATGCTTTAGGACCAAATGCGCTTTTACACCCATCATCTTCTGTGCACTCAGTTGTTTCCTCTTCTTCAAGAACTTCTGTTTCTTCTTCCACTTCAGTTTCAACTTCTTCCTCGGTAGTTTCTTCTGCTTCACACTCTACTGTAAACGTCCCACTACTTTCAGATCTTTCTGTCCTTGAATTGAGGTCATCAACTGTAACTGTAAGATCTTCTATAGTTTCAGTATCTTCAAGAGATATTATTTCAGAAGTACCATCTTCATCTAGTACTGCAGCACTCGAACTAACATCATCTAATGTCAAGATGTTCTCATTTACAACAACTTTATCATCTACAGTCATAATGAATGATTCGCTACACTCGTACTCGCAAAGAACGATCAAAGTAGCTTCTTCCTCATCAGCATCTACCACGTAAACCCAAGCATCTTCTACTAGCTCTACATCACCAATCTCAATGTATTCTTGTTGAGCTGCAACTTGTACAAGGGCACTACCTTCATCATCTGACAATTTGACGTATCGGACACTAATTCTCTCGCCATCTAAATCAACGACTTCCAGTTCGCCATCATCTTCAGTAGGTTCAACTTCAAATGATTCTCCACATTCAACATCTTCGGTTACTTCAGGCGCTTCTTCACACTCTATTGTTATATCTGCTGTACTTTCCGTTGTATCAGTCCTAGAGTATAAGTCGTCAGCTGATATCGTTAACCCTTCAATAGTTTCAGAATCTCCTTCACTTATTGTTTGGCTAGTCCCATCCACATCAACTACTACTGCACTTGCACTTACTGCTTCTAGAGTAACTGTTTGTCCATCGTATGTTACGCTTTCACCTACGTGCATTGTCATATCATTTCCACAAACTGCTTCTTCTAATTCTGCACACTCTTCATTCCAGTAACATTCTGAATCAGCTACACAAGAAACTTCATCTTCATATTCATCACACTCTGCAGCACTAACCATACCTAAAGCAAGGATAACGCTTAGAACTAATAGTATCATCAACTTTTTTTTCATATTATATCATCCTCCAATGATTTTTTAATAAAGAAAGTATTATTCTATTTAAACTTACTTATTTTCAAGTTCCATCGCCATCTGCTTAGGATCTGCATCTTCAACCCTATTAGCTGTTAACTCTAAACGGTCAAAGAACGTATTCTTAGTAACTCTTCCATGTATTTGTAATTGTTTTCCGGCCACATTCCTTTGCACTTTTCTAAACTCTTCCGCATTATCTCTCAAAGAAATCGCTTCTTCAACTTCTAACACTTTGTTAACCACATCTCTAAAACAAACGACTCTTATATTATCTGTCCCATCATCAAACACCAGATTCAAAATAGCTTGTGGCACACTTTCAACTTTACCATGCGTTGCACACTCTACGCCACCATCTTCACCGAACACTACTTTCTTCCTACATGTAGGGCAAGAATCATAAAACCTTGGCTCAAATATTTGCACAACTGTACCAACTACAGAAACAACATCATTCTCATTCAAATCTTTAATCTTTTTCTTCTCAACCACTGGCGCTGCAACAACATTCTCTATAGTAACCCCTTCCGGGTTAACTTCCCACGATGCTTGACTACCCATATGCAACTCATTACCACTAAAAGTGTTGGACCGTACGTAAGCATTCAACACCTTAACTATATCCCCTTCCTTCAACGCTCCCGCTTCAATCTCTTTCAACTGCTTTTCATCCCATATAACTAACCTACACTGTCCAGTCTCATCAGCAATCATTAGGTTACACACTCTACCTTCTCTCGTCCCTGTATTAAAACTTCTCACACCATCAACCTTCATTACTTTGCCAACAACTTCCACTCCTCGCAATGCTGGCAACAATTCTTTAACTTTAACCTTACGCTGCTGCGCAACTTGCTCATACACTCTAACACCATACTCGTTAGCTACTATATGTGCAGCCCCTTGCTTAGAAATCAGGTCAGATAATTGGTTCAACTTATCCTTAACTTTCGCTTCAATCTCATCTTGAGAAACGCTCTTTTCAGTACATATTTTCTGCACTATCTCCTCATATGTTAAACCAGGCATATTTCTTCTCCCCAATATCCTAGCAACGTTTCACAATTTAAAAGCATTTGTATGATCTGTTAAAGAATCACTCTAAAGTTATGGTTCGATATAGATGGTTGTACTAGGTATTTCTTCAACGTACGCGAAATCTGAGAATGTAAACGTTACTTCGAACGCACTATCACCTAGGTTACTAGCATCGATTCCATCAACTGTACAAGAGATTACATCCGACTTATCTTCTCTATTTAGTGCCACATCATCTGGACAGTCTAGATTATACGGTCCGTCAGTTGTCAAAGTAAACTCTTCCTTATAGCTCGCTTCTCTATAATCGAAACATGTATCCAAACTTTCTACAATAGTTCCATCACCAACATTCTCAATGTATAGTTTAAATCTCATATCACCTTCACCTGTACTTCTATCCACATCTACAGGATTTTGTTCAATCTGTGTAATTTGCACACTTGAAGGCGGGTTAGAACCTGAAGGTAAGGTTGTACCTATCTCACTACTATCATCAGTGAAGTATAAGAATCCTTTAACTACAATATCTTGTTTATAACAGTACTCACCAGTTATTTCTTTACTAATCTCTGTTGTAGTATCTCCCATATATACTATTGATCCAATCTCTACTTCCCTAGACTCTTCTAAACAAGTTTCAGAATCTATTGCATACAACGTGTCAGCGGTAACTTCTTCTGCTCCCGTAAAAATACTATCTTCTGCCGCTTCACCAGTCAACCTAACTTTAACATTACCCGTTTCAATATCTTCAGTATATTTATTTGTCAACTCAACTTCAATATCGATCTCTTCACCTGCTGTGTAAGGCGCATCTTGTGAGCTAACTGGTGCAAAGCTTGCAAACTCAGCAGTAATCATTTGCGTTTCATCACCATAACAATTTGCGTACGCTCCAGTAACACTTCCAGAACTAGTTGTAGAAGTAGTACATCCATACATTAAGATAACCAATAATAATAGTGCAATCACACCACCTTTCTTTTTTAACATACGACTAAGTATAGCCTATTTCTTTATTAAACTTTTCGTTTCTAACTCCACCACAACCAATTCCACATTCTAGTAAAAAACCCTTGTTCTTCCAATCCTGCTGCACCCATACCAACACCAGAACCGCTTTCTATAGCTCTTCTTCCTAATCCAAACCTTCCTCTTTCCATACACTTCCCTTCAATGCACGAAAAACGCACATCTGCTTCATAAAGATGTCCATAAAGATCATCACATTCAGTTAAACCCTCTCCTAACTCATCACCTCTATCACACTCTACATCACCTGCTACACACGCTCCACTAGTAACGTCACAAGTATATCCTGCAACTTCAAACCTACACTCATCATTACTAACACAACTAGTATAACAATAACCTGATACATGATCGCAAGCATAACCGTTTTGATCTAAGCAATCTACATTTGAACTACAACTAACCAATTCTACTACTTCTTCAATTACTTCCTCAACTTCTTCCAGAGTACAACTCTCTAAATCATAATCACAAACATAACTTTCATCACAGGTAACACTTCCCATTACAAACGTTCCACTAGTATCGCAATAAAACTCTGTAGCGGCTTCTTCACTTGAACAGTAATCTCCCATCAATCCTAGTGTTGTAGGGTTTGCATACCCGTAACCATATCCTCTTGTCAACGCCGTACTTTCTTCATTATCAGAATCATAACAATCTGTTGGCACACAATACCCTGAGAATCCCCAGTTTGTACAAGCATAGTCTCCGTAAGGTGTACAATCACTATCATCAGTACAAGTTAATACACATAACCCTGCTACATTTGCAGGCGTAGTTATATCTTCATCATCAAAACATTCATGACCAGCCCCACATTCAGATTCAGCATCACCGTTTGGATCACACTCTCCAAAGAAATTGTATGCTAACTCTTCTTCCTCTTCAAGAACTTCAGTTTCTTCTTCAACTTCAGTAGTCACTTCTTCTTCCGTTTCCTCTTCTATAGGTATTGCACAGTAAGCGTAACCATTCTCATCTTCCATACACTCATAATCCTCACCGACATCATCTCTACAATTTCTTTGTCCATAGTACATATAGGTATTCTCTCCACCAGCATCATTTGCATAAGCTATACACCTAAATTCATTAATGCCTCTTCCGGATCGGCAAACATCAGGTTCATCAGAACGATACTCTCCAGTTAATTTCCACACACCTTCATATACTATTCCTGCAACAGTTTCATCATCACTTTCTTCACTATCTGAACAAACTACACACTCTCCTAACCTTTC
>CAYTFL010000063.1:0-5002 GCA_964437105.1 Candidatus Woesearchaeota archaeon
ATCCATTGGATGTAGAAAAAGCAATGTGGGAAGCAACTACATATCAAAGACAGTTTTCTAGATTCTTAAGAGGGTATAAGGTTTAAGCAGTACCTCTACTACCAATATCTTCTGATAAAGCACGGGCCACAGCTATCTCAGCCGCAGATAAACCCGCTTTTTCGTAAACATTTTCTACAGAACGAGTAACACCGTACTCAATACAGTACCTAGCCAATTCTTCAACGTTAAGATTATTGCAAGGATTGGTAACAAGTAACGCTGCTTGATCTTCTATATTTGAACATTCCCAATCCCCTCTAAAACCGTCTCCAGTAAAGTATTCTCTCTGCAAGGTTTCAGATAATGTGGGACCAGTAATAGTCTGATTAGAGCAATCATAAAGTGTAGTGTAAACGCCGTCATCGCGTAAGATAAAGATGTGTAGCCAGTCAAGTTTATCATGTAATGGAGTAAGCTCAGTTATTTCAGTTAAGTCTAGCATGGCTCCTTGATAGCTAAGAAGAGTATCTTCTAAATCTCTTAGTTGATCATGAATCTTTCCACCTCTTTCACCAAACTCTTCCTTAATAGAAGCTAGCCTGGTTCTTAAAATCTGCTGTGTTTGAGGATATGGTGAGAAAGCTAAAAATTCTCCGTCAAAAGTTACAACGCCAGTATCTTTTTCAATTGTCATAGTAACGCCTAGGTTTGCCACAGTAAGGTTAGGGATAGTAGTTATCTGTTGTTCAAGTACCTTAGGGAAATCTTCAATCATTCTATCTTTAGCATCTAACTGTTCTTGGATAGCGTCCTTTGCAGATTGGTAACCTCTATCTAATTGAGAAGGGTAAGCAGAATCTTCTTTATAAAGTTCTTCTAGTGGAGGTATTCTTGCCATGAATAAGGGAATTAATGAGTTCTTTATAACAATTGTGGAAAAGTTTAAATGGTATAGAATTTATAGCAATAATATGAAAGTTCAAACGTTTAAAGGCGGCTATGATAGTAACTTTGCTTACCTAGTAATTGAAGGTAAAGAATGTTTGTTGATAGATCCCAGCGTGGATGCAAAGTTTTTACTAGATTATATTGAAAAGAATGGGTTGGAGTTGAAAGGTGTGGTGGTGATGCATAGCCATTTTGATCATACGACAGATCTTGATATTTATAGGGAAGAGAAAGTTGTATTGTATGGACATGAGTCTACAAAGGTAAAAGTTGATAAGAAGGTTAAAGAAGGGGATGAGATAGTTATAGGTGAAGTAGTTTTCAAAGTTATGCATACGCCAGGGCATGTTTATGATAGCATTTGTTTGTACACGGAAGGGTATGTGTTTACATCGGATACGTTGTTTGTGCATGCGTGCGGTAGAGTAGATTTTCCTGGTAGTGATCCGCAAAAAATGATGGAAAGTTTGAAGCGGTTGAAAGAATTGCCTGAAGATACCATCGTATATCCGGGGCATGATTATGGGCCAACAAAGAAAAGTACGATCAAAGAAGAGAAAATGAATAATCCGTTTATGAAGTAGAAAGCCTAGGTGGAGGGTTTAGCTCTGTACGTTTGTGTTTCTCTCTTGGTGAACTTCCTTGAGTTCTTATGAGACAATGTTGCTCCCGAGGAGCTTAGCCATACCTCCGTGCCTAGTATTGGTATGATGAAGAATACTGTTTTTAAAGGTTGTGAAGGAAGTTAATAGAAAGTCTTAAATAAGAATTGTTTGCGCGTATAAAGTATGAGAATAGGTGTAACTTCACAAAATGAATTAAAAGTTAATGCAGTAGCTAAAGCTTACTCAGCGATTAGCGATTCTGTTGAGGTAGTAGGTTATACAGCTGATTCTAAGGTTGGAGAACAGCCAGTTAACGAACAAACGTTTCTTGGAGCATTACAAAGGACATTTGATGTTGAAGATAAAGTAAACGATCTCGATAGAATTGTTTCAATTGAAAGTGGTATTTTTGAAGAGGATGGGCAATGGTTAGACAAAGCAGTTGTTGTTATTTACGACCCGCGTACTGGCAAAGGACATTATGTATGTTCAGATGCAGTTGCATTTCCAAATGAATACGTTGAAAAGGCGCGTCAAAGAGGTTTTGAAACAACGACAGTAGGGCAAGTGATGGAAGAGGAAGGATTTGTTTCTAATAGAAAAGATCCACACCTAAGCATTTCTGGAGTTTCTAGGCAAGTGTATATTGAAAGAACGGTTAGAAAACTTGTTGAAGAAGTAGAGAGAAAGGCTTAAAAAGATCGTTACCTCTAAAAAGTTTATGCCAGGTGTTGATGATATTATGAGGGACTTAGGAGGAAGGATTGCAGACCCTTCTTATGTTTAGTTTACAAGAGTAGATAAGTATAGACAAATTAAAGGAGCTGTTGCAAATATTTCTGGTCTTTCTCCTCAAACGAGAGATTTGCTTACCATTTCTTGTCTTTTAGTAACAAGAGCTAAGAAAGCTATCAAAGCTTTTAGATTGGTTGGCCAAGAAGCTACAGTTGTGACAACGTTTAAAGGGATAGTTGATTACATCCTTGCAAAAGGGTCAAAGAAATGTCATCCGCCAACGTTAGCATTGTATTTTAGAAGGTTGCCTATTTCTGATGCTGAAAGGAACAGTATATTAGAGTCTTTAGAAGGTGTGTTGGTAGCTTGTGGAGCTAACAGAAAGATGGCAAAGAATGTTTCTGAGAAGATTCGTGCAGCTTTAGGACAAGTGCATGAAGATTTAATGGAGCTTTTTGTTCATTTGAGAAACCATAAGCAAGATGTTAGGTCTTTTGAGAAGGTAACATTGCCTGAAGGAGGAACGCCGACTGCGCCAGTTGATGTAGTTGACGGGTATTTGCCGCAAGTTAGTACAGTTCCCGTGACTGCTCCACATACAATGGATATTAGTGCTTATGTAAAAAAAAGAGTTCCTATTCCTATAGTAGAAGATATAAGAGATAATGGAGTTCCTGTAGAGTTTCATGATACAGACAGAGATAACGTTTTATTATATCTAGCAAGTGAAGGGTACGCTGAAGCGTTTTGGATAGAAACTGAGGATGGAAGGTCAAAAGATATTTATATTGCAGTTAGAGCAGATGGAACACACACGTATATTATTGCTAACTTCTTTGGAATTGATAAGTACATACATATACAGTTACATTTCTCTTTATTAGGATTGAAAGGGAAGAATGTTAGGAGTTTTAGGTATCATACAGAGGAGGATTACATTAAGAAATTTACATCATTGGGTTTGCCGAAGACAGATGTAGTTATCATTGGGTCACAAGATCCGATTTATTGGTCCTTAAAAAGAAGAAAGATTGCCAAGAAAATGGTTGTAGAGTTTAAAGAGTATATTAATCAGAATTGGCCAGAGTTTGAAAAAACAGGGACGTTTGATTTTTCTAAGATTATTGAAGAAGGGAGCAAAGCGTTGTTAATTAGTACCGAAGAATATATGAAAACGTTGAACCCAAAAGCGGATCAAGAAAGGGCAAGAGCTAACCATGAAAAAAAATTAGCTATAAGAAAACCTTATATAGAATTCTTAATCAATAAAGCAAAACAGTTTGTAAAGATACATAAACTGGATCAGAAAAAAGGATTGTACAATAAGTTGCTATACGGAGATCCAAACTATGTGTTCCAGAATGGCATTTATGCTAGTTTAATTTATGATTTCTTTAATAAACTTTTTGAGTTTAACAATTCTTTAGTTCAAGGGTTTTCACGATTTGAAATGTCATTAGATGAAGATAAATATCCTTTTGCAAATAAAGGAGAACTAGGAAAGTTACAATATGAGAAACTTTTGTTAAATGCTTTTACAGAAATATTCGGAAATAAGTTTAAAGCTGCGACAATTGTGCCAGTTCGTTATAGTAGAAGAAAGGATAAATTATTGAATACTCTTTATATGGAAGTTAGAACTAAAAGTGGAGATAAAACTATTCTTCTTACGAAATATCCATTTGGCGAGATAAGTAGATACTTTGTAACTTCTATCTTAAAGAATGAACCTGAAACTTTATTGTTTATGGGAAACTCTGGAGCAGTACTTCCAACAACAGATTGGGGAGTTAAAGTTAATAAAGGAGATTTGATTGTACCGGTAAAAATCTATGACCAATTTGGAAACCTTGTTAATCCAACAGTAAAAAATGAGATTACCGGAGTTATAACTGGCTTGATTGGAAAATTGACAGGCCTTTCAATCAAAAGGAGAGGAGATTTATACTTTGGTAAAAATAGTATACACTTCACTAAACATATTAAAGTAGCATCACCATTATTCGAAACTGAAGAAGTATTAGATAGCTGGATGGAAGATAGGTTTGGAACTGTGGATGTGGAAGTTGCAGAGATCTTGTATACTATGGAGCTTTATAAAACTGACTTTAAATTGCCTAGATTAGGAATACTTTTACATGTATCAGATATACCCATTGAAGAGTCTTTAGACGCTGCTAATGTAAGAAGTGTTGAAGTCTTTGGAAAAGCTAAAGAGAAAACAGTGGACTACTTTGTTAAATTCTTACAGATAGAAGATGTCCTTTAAAAATAGTTGTTACTATCCAAGAAGAGTAAGATTTATATATTCTCAATAAAAAACTAACAGCATGGAACCAGATTTTATTGGTGAAGCTATAAGGAAATTAGACCATAGGAGCGGAATGATTAGACGGTTCGGTGTTCGTGAACTACATAGGGCGCCCGAAGGTGTTAGAAGAGAACATTTAGTGCCAATGCTTCATGATTCTGATGTAGAAACAGCCTACTTATCAGCATTAGCAGTGCAAGATCTTAGAGATGAAAGAATATGGAATTATGTAAGAGATAATATGTTTAGTAATAAGATCCATAAAGCTTTAATCTCTGCTTACCTATTAGATAAAAAAAGTTATCCCAGATTTTTTAAATTAGATAGAAGGCCAGATACAGAAGTGCAAGAATGTTTAGACTTAGTTAACATAGGAAGACAGTATGGCAGAGCCAGAGGTATTGGACCGATTAAACAAATT
>CAYTFL010000064.1:0-4889 GCA_964437105.1 Candidatus Woesearchaeota archaeon
AGTGTAAGCTGATAGTTGAAGGATCGAACATACCGATGAGTCATGAGACTGAAGAAGTTTTGCATAAGAAAGGTGTTATGGTAGTACCTGATTTTGTAGCTAATGCTGGCGGAGTAATAAGTTCTTACGTAGAGTATAAAGGTGGCACTGTTGAAGAAATGTGGAAGTTGGTTGAAGAAAAGATTGTTGCAAATACTAGGGTAGTGCTGGATCAGGTTACTGAAGATAAGTGTCCGCGCTGTGTGGCTATTGCTCTGGCTGAGGAGAGAATAGTTTCCCTGTAGTATAACAGAATTTAAATAGTCTCGTTAATGTGTGCAGGTCATGGTAGAGCAGTTTAAGAGGCATACGGCCTATAAGGTGTGGATTGGTAGTATTCATAAGGCTAGTGTTGTAAAAGATGAGGCTGGGTCGCCAAGGTTTAATGTTGGGGATTTGGAAGTAGCGAGAGTCAATATCATAGGTGGTATTATCGATTCTTTTAGTTCTGAAGGTTATGGGAGTTTGTTGGTTGATGATGGTTCAGGGACTATTAGGTTGAAAGTTTGGGGGGATGATCTTGATCTCTTGAAAGAAAAGAAAGTTGGTGATTTGGTTTTAGTTGTTGGTAGGGTTAATGAGTTTAATGATGAAAGGTATATTAGGCCTGAGATTGTTAGAACGATTGAAACGGATTGGGCGCTTTTGCGGCGTTTGGAGTTGGTTAAAACTTATGGTGCGCCTAAGAAAGAAGAGAAGGTTGTAGTGCCTGTAGAAGATAAGCCGCAGGAAGAAGTTGAACCCTCTTTGGCTGCTAGGGAAGTGATTATTAATACGATAGAAAAGTTTGAAGAGGCTGATGAGGCGAAGTTGATTGAAGCGTGTAAGATGCCAAGAGATAAGGTTATGGTTGCGCTTAATGATTTGTTGAAAGAAGGTGAAGTGTTTTCTCCTAAGAAAGGATTGTATAGGTTGGTATAATGGTTAGAGAGTTTTTGAGTCTCTTGAGAGGGAGTTTGTTAGATTGTGAGATTGGGCCTGAGAATGTAGAATTGGTTGAAGTGAGAAAGTTTTCTGGTGGAGAGTCTGTTTTGAAGAAGGAAATTAAGGGATTTTGGGGTTATTGGGCTGAGACTAGAAGTGGTGTCTTTTTAGAGTAGTAAATAAATAGAAACCTTTATAAATGGGCTTTTGCTCTGATTTTTAGTAATATGTTGATAGAAAACAGTTACTATAAGAAAAAATGGTAGATATAAGAGAATTATTATCCAATTTTGGAAATTGTAGGGTGCAACATAAATTGGATAGGCGTGATTTTTTTAGATTAGCTGGTCAAGTTATTGGTGGTGCTACATATGCATTAAGTCCGGCTGGTTTACTTGTGCCAACAAGTGGTTGTCAGAATCAAACTACAGAACTTTATGATCCTGCAAAAGTTTTCAAGATATTACCACATTATGATAATTCTGTAGATAGAACTTCTAGTGAAAATTTAGAGCAAATGGAAATCTTTAAAGGTACTTTTGGTGAAAGTGGATCAAATGTTCTAATAGGTTTTGCTGAATCTATAAGGCCGTTATCTGAAGATGCTTATGATAGTGATCGAGGTTATTTATTTAATCCTGAACGTGTTCAGGAAATATTTGAACTTGCAAAGCAAACTAACACTCCTGTAGCATTTGTTTTACAAGCAACACAATGTTGCAGTGGATACGTTGGTGGTCCGTTACTTGACAAGATTTTAGAGAATCCAGGAAATAGGACATTTTACGCTGATGGAACTATAGTTGAGACTAACACTGATGGATTTGAGAATGTTAATCATTTATCGTTATCATTAAGAGCAGAAGAAATCATGTATTATAAACAAAGGAATATAACTGCATTCATAGAAGAAGTTGCTGCCTTTGCTAATGAAAGACCTGATTTATTTGCAGGTATTACTACCAGTCCAGAAACTGGATTTAATTTTCCAAGTGAAAAGCATGGGTGGTCAGATTATAGCTCAATAATGGTTCAGGAATTTCAAGAATTATATGGTATTGAGCCTCCACGGGAAGAAGGTGGCCTTTTGTGGGATGAATGGATAAAATTTAGACAAAAAGTTGTTGCTGAGTATGTTCAGTTTGAAGTAAATTTGATAGCTAATGGGGGTATTTCTCCAGATAAAATTTATACTCATCAAGTCTTACCCAATTGGGAAGAAGGAAGGGAAACTACTGGAAATACGTGGACAGCTGCGCAGGCTAACAAATCAAGTGTTGGATTAAGCATTTATCATTTTGAAGATTGGTTCAATGAGACTGATTTTGTAGATGCTTATTGCAGGAATGAGGGTTCTGGTTGGGGAGCAACAGAATTTAATCCTTGCTCAAATAATGATTATGAACGTTGTTATAGATCACTTGAAAGTTTGCATAGGACAGGTGCTGGATTTGTAATTCCTATTGCTTGGGAACCTTACAAAGATTATTCAGTTACTGAACTAGGAAGTTTAACTATTCAAGGTACGGAATTTGAAAGAGCATTAGTTGATTTTATTAGAGATATAAAGGAATGAGGTTGGTTTGAAGAGAAAGGTTTATATAATTCTAATCATTGTTTAGAAGTATGGGATTGTTTAGGAATACTTACAAAGATCAGTTGGAAGCTGCGTTCTTGAAAAAGTTTGGTGTGTTAGATAATAATAAGAGGAAGTTAATTAAGGCGATATTGTATGTTGTAAGAAGAAAGGAAAAGTTGGAAGAGGATCGTCGTGCTCGTAAGAGGCCTGAATATCATAGCAGTAGTAGTTCTGAACGAAGGAAATATAGTGAAAAAGTTAGGAAAGAAGTGGAAGAACATTCGTTTCTTAATGATAAGTTGTATGAATTGCTTAAGAAATTAAGAAAATTGGAGCCGAGTCATAAGTTAATTGAACTTTATAGTAAATTCATTGAACATATGTCTGAGTTGGATGTTGACGTTGATGAAGCTTTAGATAATCGGGATATTGGTATAATGATGAGAGGTTATTAATTCTCTTTACCTTTATGCCATTGGATGTGGCCGTGTAGCTTTTTATCAATTTTGTTTAGCTTATTATGGATTTTATTCTGTGATTTTACTATATAGGTGAATAATCCAAATGTTAGAGAAATGTTTAGAATTAAAAGTGCTACTAGGGCTTGATCTGTTCCCCAAGAACCTCCAATTAAGATTTTAATAATTTGATATATTACAATTACTCCTAATATTAATGAAAATATTAATACCCCAATTACAAGTTTTTCTTCAAAGTTTTTCATTTTATCACCAGTATAAGCTTTTGATAAGCAGTAAAGTGGTTAGGATTATTAAGATGAACATCATAGCCATTACCGCTTGATATAAAAGTTTTGGAATCATAAGTGTTAAGAAGGGTTTGTTTTTTAATAAAGTTTCTGTGAGTTTTCCGGAAATTCTTCGAAAAGACTTATAAACCTCTATTTTTTCCTTTTGCTTATGAAATATGAAGATATGTTGAAACAAGCGAAGGAAAAGTTGCCTAAAGTGCAGAGTAAGTCTGAAAGGTTTGAAGTGCCTAAGATTAAAGGTAGGGTTGAGGGTAATAAAACCATTCTTGTGAACTTTCACGCGATAGCTGCACAATTGCATAGGAGGCCTGAGCATGTTCTTAAGTATTTGCAGAGAGAGTTGGCTACGCCTGGAAGGTTTGAAGGGCAAAGGTTGGTTTTTGGTAGGAAGTTGGCTAGCAGGATGATTAATGAGAAGTTGGCCAAGTATGTGGAAACGTTTGTTATATGTGCATCTTGTGGTAAGCCTGAGACGAAGTTGTTGAATGAAGAAGGGAAGTTAGTGAAAAAGTGTTTAGCGTGTGGGGATAAGGCGCCAATATTGGCGAAGATATGATGATACTCGTAAAAATTCATGAAGGTTGTGTGGCTGTGTGTGATGCCGACCTTGTAGGTAAGAAGTTTGAAGAAGGTGAGCTTTCTTTAGATGTGAGTGAAAGGTTTTATGGTGGTGAAAAAGTTTCTAGGGAAGAGTTGAAAGAAGTTTTTAGTGAGAGTACGAATTTAAACCTTGTGGGGAAGGAGACTGTTGATATTGCCTTAGAAGAAAAGGTTATTAAGAATGAAGATGTTATTGTAATCCAAGGAGTTCCACATGCCCAAGTCTATAATATTGGATCAGAGTAGATATTTTGAAGCGATCATTCAGTTGAGACCTTATGATGATAAAGTTTATGAATATATTGAGAAGGCTATAGAGAAACGGAAGGGAGTTTTTATTTCTAGGATTGATCAGTTGAAAACAGGGATTGATATCTATATCAGTTCGCAGAGGTTTGCAAGGTCTTTAGGAGCTAAGTTGAAGAAGCAGTTTAAAGGGGAGTTGAAGAATACTAAAAAGTTGTTTACTCTTGATAGGATGACTTCAAAAAAGGTGTATCGGGCGACTGTGTTGTTTAGGTTGAAGGAATGATGTATGAAAAGTTGCAGTCTAAAGTGTTTTTGGCGCCGATGGCAGGTGTGACTAACGTAGCTTTTAGAGTTCTGTGTAAGAAGTTGGGGGCAGGGTTGTGTTATACAGAGTTTGTTAGTGTTGATGCGTTGGCAAAGTATGAATTGAATAAGAAAGTGTTTGATGTAGTTGAAGAAGAAAGGCCGGTGGTTACGCAAATCTTTGGTGAAGATGTTGATAAAATCTTTGAAGCGGGTAAATTTCTTGAAGGTAAGACTGATGTGATTGATTTGAACATTGGTTGTCCAGCGCCTAAGATTATGGCTTGTGGGGGTGGTAGTGCTTTGTTAAAAGATCTGGATAAGGTTAAAGTTATACTCGAACGGTTGTGTAGTTTGAAAACGCCTGTGTCTTGCAAAATAAGGTTAGGAGATGATAAAGAGACCATTGTTGCTTTAGAAGTT
>CAYTFL010000065.1:0-4886 GCA_964437105.1 Candidatus Woesearchaeota archaeon
GAGATATTTCATTTAATGAGTATCCAAGTAGAGATCCAACAAGATATGATATTGAACATATACGTGTTATGAATGATAGAAGGTTGGAAAGAATATTGAATAGGTTTATGTTGAAAAGAAGAGTTCGAAGAAGATTAGAAGAATTATTCTAAAAGTCAAAGCCATTTTCTGAAACACAGACACTATACTCATGCCTTTACCCTACCGAACGAAGCGAGGTGGATAGTCATGCAAGGGCAACCTTGCGTTATAAATCCGGGCGGTGCCAGTTAACTTTATATATTATATCTAACATATAATCTAATATGGAAACGAAAACAAAACTTAGAAAGTGGGGAAGTTCACTGGGCGTTGTGATTCCTAAAGAAATTATCAAAAAACAACATCTAAAACAAGGAGAGGAAATAATAATAGAAATTAAGAGAAAACCATCAATAAAAAAGATGTTTGGAAGTCTGAAAGGATGGAAACTTGATGCTCAGAAGTTTAAGGATGAGATTCGTAAAGAGGAACTGAGAAAGTGAAATTCTTCTTAGATACATATGCTATGATTGAAATAATTGAAGGAAACCCTAATTACAAGCCATTGTTATCGGGAGAGTTCTATACTTCCATCTTTCATTTGTATGAACTCTATTATGCTATTTTCAGAGACTATGGTTCCAAAGATGCACAGGAACGATATCTCTTCTTTACACAATTTGCTGCGAGAGTAAAAGATGAACATGTGTTTGTTGCATCAAAGTTTAAATTGTTGCATAAACGTAAGAGAATATCATACGCAGATGCTATTGGATATGCTATGGCTAAAGAAATGGGAGCGAAGTTTCTTACTGGAGATGAACAGTTCGAAAAAATGGATAATGTTGAGTATGTTAAGTGATAGGCAGTAGTTATTTTATACTATAGGAATTCTTTTATATGCTTGTTAGAAAGTAAGAAGTATGGATGAAGGATCTTTTCAAGCCGCTATGCGTGATGCAAAGCTTTCTGGAAGGTTAGCTATATTTGATGTTTATTCCTTTTCTTACTACCCTGCTGAGCGTGTGAGAGAAGCTGTTAATACAAGACTATATGGTGTAGAAGGATGGAGAGGAGGGATTGCTAATACTGATGTTGCTAGAAGGTTAAGAGAAAACCATTATTCGCATTCTGATCCGTTTGGTCTAAAGGGAGAGAATGCTAGCTTTGGAGATGGTAGAAGGATTAGTAGGCTTGACGGGCAAGTGTGGTTAATTGAAGAAAGGGAAGGTGTTTATGCTGCAATGTTTGATTTGAAGTCAATGTCATGGGAAGGTGTGCCTGAGTTTCATGCTGCTTTAGTTCCTGATACTGCACGTTTCCCGCATAAGCATCATGTGAGAGGGATTTCTATGGTTGAACAGAAGGTATATAGCCAGATATACACTGTTGATCAAGATGGTTCTAACTGGTCGTTCCATTGTTATAAAGGTGAGAATAGAGGTTGGTAGTGTTCCTTAGAAAGGTTTAAATAAAATATAGCCTCTACTAACTTTATGAAATTATTGAATTATATGGTCGTAATAATTTTAGTAGTTATAGGATCATTCTTCCTTGTTATAGGAAGTCCCATTCCTGGTGCTATAACCCTTTTGGCTGCATTAATATTAGGGATTGCAATGGTCCTTAAAAAAAGATGAGTATCCCTGACTTGCCCAGATATATAGAACTTGATTTCTTAACAACAGTGTTAGGAATAGTTCTTGCTGTAGGTAGTGCATATTTTGTTTACGTTAAACCAGTAGAAAATAATCTGATACTGACAATTCCTTTCTCAATAGGAACGATATTTTTTTATGTTGGATTTCTAGAGATGTTTGATAATTACAATAGAGAAAAGAAACTACGAGAAAGAATTGTTGAGCTAGAGCTAGAAAGGTTAGAAAAAAAGAAATAGTTATAGAAATTAGTAAAACTAATCAGAATTTATCTCTAACAAATGTTTTAAGTGATCGCGCTTAACCTTTCTTAACATTTTCTTATCATCCATGTACTTAGATAAAATGTCAGCGATCTTTTCACCGGACATGATGTGAGGCAATATCACATAATCTGCGCCCGCATCATAAAGGTTTAAAGATTCGTGAACAGTTCTAGCGGTAACAAAGATTATTGCACGAGTTTTTATGCTCTTCAAATACTTTAACAATCTTAAATTATCTTCTTCACGAGGAATGGTAGACACTATGACTTTAGCTTTCTTAAAACTAATACGTTTCAAAATCTCTTTGTTAGTCATGTCACCGTACATGGAAGGGACTTTTTGCTCTTTAAGACTTTCAATGATCTCAGGGTTGAAGTCGACAACCAAGACTTTTTTCTTCATCCTTTTGAAAGATTTGAGGAACATGCCGCCTATCCTTTTACAACCGAATAATATAATCTTCTTATTATCAGAGTACTCGTAGCCTAGTTGCTTATGCCTGCCAGAGAGTTTCTCAAATAAAGCTAAGACTGGTGATATAAGGTTGTAGATGAAGAGTCCGTACTTCATGATGTACGCAGTCAAACCTATACTAATAACGCCTAACAAGATGGTCATAGAAAATAATGTGTCGGAGATGTTTGCAACAGACATTACCAAGATTAAAGAAAATTCGCTAATTTGTGCCAAAGATACGGCGGATACGAAAGAGTTTCGTTTATCGTAGCCTAACAGGCTTAAGATCAACATGATGATGAAAGGTTTGATGATCAAAACAATGCCTAAAAAGATTAGTAATGGAGTAAGTATTAATCCAAATTCTGAGAAAGTTAACTGTAAGCCCAAAGATACGAAGAATATTGTGGAAAAGAAGTCTTTTAACGGCGAGATTTCTGCGATGATGTTTAAGTAGTAAGGTAGGCTAGCCAAAGTTAAACCTGCAAGGAAGCCGCCAACTGCAATGGAAAAGCCTAACATATGTGCCGCTAAAGCGAATAAGAAACAAAAGGCGATGGCTAAAAGGAATAAAAGTTCGCTAGATTTGGCTGCAAACATGAATAAACGTTTAGCAATGAATTTTCCTACTAAGAAAGCTATGATGACTAATCCGATGAACTTTAACATTAGAGGCACTATGCTCATTACAGTGAAAGTGTCAGTTCCTAGAAAAATGGTTAATGCTATTATAACTAGAATGTCTTGAACGAATAGAACTCCAATAATGATCCTACCGTGTAACGTGTTAAGCTCTTCTTTATCGTATAAAAGTTTGATAACGATCATGGTTGAACTGAAAGCGATTATTAAACCTGCGTAGATTGAGTTTAAGCTGTCGAAGCCTAACCATGAAGCTACAAAGTAACCTGCCAAAAATGTTAAACCTACTTGTAGAATACCAGTGATGATAGTGACCCAGCCAACCTTCTTTAACTTCTTTAAGTCCATCTCCATACCTACGATGAACAGAAGGAATAATATACCTATCTCAGAGATAGTGTGGATCAGTTCAAGGTCTTCAATTAATCCTAAACAGATTGGGCCAAGGATAACACCAGCTATAATGTATGCAGGGATTAAAGGTTGTCTAAAGATTTTCAAGATGTAACTGACAACGGCTGCAACTATCAGAATGAGGCCTATATTGAATAAAAGATTCTGTGGAAGACCGCTTATCACCTCTAACATAGAGTTTTAGGTAGTTACTTAAATATATAAAAGTTTGTTTTATAGTTTGTAAAG
The DNA here is from genome assembly GCA_964437105.1 of Candidatus Woesearchaeota archaeon. Taxonomy (GTDB): domain Archaea; phylum Nanobdellota; class Nanobdellia; order SCGC-AAA011-G17; family GW2011-AR17; genus CAYTFL01. Next base: position 3,686 of record CAYTFL010000065.1, read on the forward strand.
TTAACAGGTTTCTAACAACTCATGATAAGTTCTATGAAATGCTTCACTTTCAATTTCAGGGACAAACCTTCCAGTCTTAGCAACTTGTTCTAAACCTTCAATAACTGATGTAAGACCATCTCTTAGAACAGCATCTCGGTAGTCAACAGAAACGATATCTAAAGTTCTTACCTTTTGCCGATAATCTCTACTTCCAAATTCAGAAATTGCACCCTCATTATCACCAGAGTCATCAAAGAATGAAAGGTGACCTGATAATGACCTAGAGGCATCAAGAAAATATCTGCGCCTTTCATCTTGATATCCTGCAATCTTTGTATTAACAGCATTTAACCCTTCTTTAGCTAAAGGTAATAAAGCATGAGCTGTTTGTTTTAGCACGTCAGGCCTTGAATAATCAGATCCATTACCGTCTTTTCTAGGAATTAGTTCTGCGTGTGAAAAGCTCATTTGTATTAGTAAAATCCTTAAATTTAAATGGATTTCTACTTTAGAGTTTATTCTTCTTTAACTTTAAGAGATATCCGATTAAGTTTATTATAGGGTGTAGTGCGCCAAAGAAAATTATGCTTACCAAGATTAAGGTTGCGCTTATTTCCACTACAAAGGAAGAGAAGATTATAGCAGAGAGTATCCAGTCAATCTGGTCAAAGATTAGCCAAGATTCGCCGGACTTAATGCCGGACTGGCGTTTGAAGAAGCTTTCAACAAGGTCGCCGAACAGTGCGCCGAAGCCCAATAAAAAGCCTAACAGAAAGATGTTTACAGTTGAATAATCTATGATTGAATAAGTTTGTATGTAAGGGTAAAGTAAAGTTTCTATGTAGACAGCAATAGTTGCAAACACAATCCCGGCTAACAACCCTCGGTAAGTTTTGTTCTTACCTAACAAAGGTTTACCGCGAAATTTTAAGTTGCCGTCGATGGGATAGTTCAAAAAAGGGATGCGTTTTACTAAAACTGGTGCCATGTTGGCCAGGCCAGCGGGAAGGAATAATATGAAAGATTGGATGATTAGCTCGAGCATACGTTCTAGAGGATTTTGAAGCTTATAATCCTTGTGCAATAATCTTATAAACAATCAATATAAAAAAGGAAGCATGACAATCATAACTAGAGATGCCTATGTTCTCAAGGATAAAGAGATTAATTTTGTTGACATGCATCATCATTCTACGGTGTCTGACGGAATAAAAAGTCC
>CAYTFL010000066.1:0-4807 GCA_964437105.1 Candidatus Woesearchaeota archaeon
CATGTTCGTGTTTGTAGGATACCTGGTGCGTTAAAGAGAAGGTTGTGGGTGAGAGCGGATGATGTTGTTCTAGTTGAACCGTGGGAGTATGGTGGTGATACTAAAGGTGATGTTATCTATAAGTATAGGCCTGCGCAAGTAGTGTGGTTGAAGAAGAAAGGGCATATTAAAGAAGTGACTGTTGATCTGGAAGAGTTTTAAGAAGATAACTTATTTTCTTTGGTATTGAGGGAATACGTTATCAAAACCGTTTTGGTCTGAAATGAAACCTAAAGTGCCATCTAATATTCCTCTATTTGTTTTATCTCGTAGTTCTGGTCTATGATAAATTCTACCATCTTCAACTATAACAGTTCTAACTGCAAAGGAGGTTTGTACTTCAGGCTCAAGTATTTCAGATTCTGTTCTCGGTGATTCAAATCTATCTTCAGCTTGGACATCTAGATCTAAGTTGTTTCCAGATAATTCTAATCTCTTTACTCCATATGGGAGGATACTTGTTGTTCCAATCATAAAAGACTCGAGCCAATCGCCGCCGTAAAAGCCTTCAACTAATATTCTTTTCTCTTGAACCATATAATTTTGGATTTAAGCTTAGATTTATAACTGTTTCTGTTAGCCTTTATAAGTTTTAAGAAGAGTTATAAAGTTTTAGAGTTTTTACTTATTCATGTCTAAAGCGAAATTTATTGCATATGAGAATGTGTTTGATGAAAGTACTTTGAGAGCTTTACATAAAATGTCTGGTCAAGGGTTGTTTGATAACATAGGTAGTCCTATATCTACAGGCAAAGAAAGTAATGTGTTTACTGTGCAGAAAGGGAAGACGTTTAGAGTGGTTAAGATATACCGTACTGCAGCAGGTTTCAAAAAGATGTATGAGTATATGAAGCCGGATCCAAGGTTTGCAGGAGTGAAAGGTACTAAGCTTTCCATTATTTATGCGTGGGCTAGAAAAGAGTATCAGAATTTGTTGAGGGTTAGGGACTTGAAGGTTAATGCGCCTGTGCCGTACGCTGTGCATAAGAACGTTTTATTGATGTCGTTCGTTGACGCGCCGTTGTTGTTGCATAAGAGGCCAAAAAAACCTAAAGAGTTTTATGAGAAGTTGGTTAAAGAAGTGAAGAAAGTTTATTCTGCTAAGTTAGTGCATACAGACATTTCTGAGTATAACATTTTGAATGATAAAGAGAAACCTGTATTGATTGACTTTTCGCATGCAGTAGACTTACGTTATCCGAATGTGAAAAGGTTGTTGAAAAGGGATGTTAGGAATATGGTGCGCTATTTTTCTAAGTTAGAGTTGAAGTTGGATGAAGAGGAAGAGTATGATCGGATTGTGGGGAAAGGTTAATAAAGTATATTGTATTGTTGTTTGTTATGGCTGATGAGTTAGTTCCAACCGGTAAAGGAGAGGTGGCAACTTCTGGTGGTAATCCCTTTAATAGAATGAGTGGATGGTGGAAGCTGTTGATTGCTATAGGGGTAGATGTTTTAGACTTTGCTATGGTTTATTTCTTACCTGGTTTTGGTTCAATTATTAACTTTTTTTATGATATAATTATGACTGGTTTAGCTTTTCTCATGTTTGGATTTCCGGGATTGTTAGCGCTTTGGGAAGTTATTGAGTTTACAGGTGGAATTGATGCTTTAATCCCAACTTTTACAATATTAGTTGCTTTTATTTACGTTCCAAGGTGGTTGACGACAAAGTTTCCTTGGTTGAGGAAGGCGTTGGATCAGGCCGAAAAGTTACCAGTGTTGGGAAAAGCGGTGGATAGGTTGTGGGGTGTTGATACTAGGAAAATTGTTGAAAGAGCTGGTAGAGTTGTTGATGTTGCGCAAAGAGGTGTTGCTTTCGCTGATGCTATGCCTTTAATGGAAGATATTGAATCAAAGGTTGCGTTAAATGTTCAGGCTAGTCAGCAGATATCTAGACAGTTGCAAGACCCTAAACAGTTAGAGGAAGAGAATTTTAGGTCGGATTTGAAGAGGGTTTTATTGTTGAAGCAGAGGGCTTTAGATTCTTTGATTAAAGATTTGGATCAGTTAGAGGATCAAGATGTGTTGTTTTCTAGAAGGAATGTTAGAGTTATTAAGAGACAGAAGAAGAAGTTTGAAACGTTGAAAGTGAAAGTGTTAGAGTTTGCTGGCTATTTGGATAGGGATTTAGAGCAAGCTAGAAGACATTTTATGGTTATCAAAGGAATGTTGGCTAATGAAGGGCTGGAAGCTGTTAAAGTCTTTATGGCGCCGTTTAAGAAAAAAGCTCAGGATGTAATTGAGGATCTAGAGAGTAAGAGAGAAAGGCCGCAGGTTGAAGAGAGGCCTGTTGCTGCCAAATAAGCGTAACCACAAGCTTTATAAGAGATTCTATAAGTTTTTTGAGTATGGATAGGAAAGAGTTAAAAATTCCGTTGGAAAGAGTGGCTGTACTCATTGGTAAAGATGGGGAAGTGAAAAGGAAGATAGAGAGTAAGATGAAGGTTGAGTTAGATATTGATTCTAAAGAAGGAGATGTGTTTATTGAAGGGGAAGATAGTGTGGCTGTGTTTGAAACTGTTAGTATTATTAAGGCGATAGGTAGGGGGTTTAACCCTGAAGTTGCGTTTTTGTTGTTTAATGAAGATTATAGTTTTGATTTGTTGAATATGCAAGATTATATTGGTAATTCTAAGAAGCATATGATGAGGATTAAAGGTCGGGTGATTGGGAGAGAAGGGAAGGCTAGGAAGATGATTGAGCAGGCTACAGAGACGCATATTTCTGTGTACGGTAAAACGATAGGTATAGTTGGTGAGGTGCAGAATGTGGCTATCGCTAGGCAAGCTTTAGAGATGTTGTTGGAAGGGGCGCCGCATGGTAACGTTTTCAAGTGGTTAGAGCATAAGAAAAGGGATTTGATTAGAAGAGAGTTTGAAGAAAAAGAAGTTTTATAGTTCTTACAAATGTTTATATATTAGAAAGGTTTTAAGTTTCGTATGAAGAGGTTGATGTTTAGTTTGTTACTGTTGTTTTTATTAAGTGTTAGTTTGGTAAGTGCTGAAATGTTTGTTGATGAAGATAATGATGTTATTGTTAGTATTTATGAAGATTTTTTTTGGACTAATGGAGATTCGTTTAGTATTTATGTGTCTGACACTGGAGGTACTTTCTTATGTAGTGATGAGGTGTATGGGTATGATTTTGTTTCGGGATATGTTACAGATGAGTACTTTTTTTATGACTATGTTCGAGATAATGGAGATTCAATTAATTATGTGACTGATAGAATGACTCTGGATGGTTGTGTCAATAGTGATTCAAGTATTTTTTCTGTAACAGCAGAGCCTGAAGAATATGTTAGTTGTGAGGATGATAGCGATTGTTCTTCAGATGGGATTTGTGGTACTAATGAAGAAGATGGTCATTATGGTGTTTGTGTAACGTGTGTTGAAGATGATGAAGGAGCGGATTATGAAACTCCAGGTACAGTTGTTAAAGGATTGTGGGGGAGCACTGGAACATATGTTTCTGATCGATCTGATTACTGTCAGGATGAGAGTACTTTGGTAGAGTATTACTGTTTAAGCGGTCATGCAGGTTATTATCCTAGTGTGACTTGTTCTGATGAGGTTGGTGAAGGAAGTGTGTGTGTTGAGAATTCTGATGGTGTAGGATATTGTACTTCTGTAGAAGATGAGAATGATGTAGAAGAAGAGAAAGGAGAGGAAGAAAGACCTCCAAGAGGAGGAAGGTCTGCAAGAGCTGCTGAAAATCCTGATTTTGTTTGGTGGAATCCTTTAAGTTGGTTTTAGTTGAAGAAAAAGTTTTATAAAGACTTTAGTCGTAGGTTAGCTAATGATTCTTGATGAAGTTAAGAATAAGAAGGAGTTTCGGGGGCTAAGTGATGCGTTTGTTTCTAGAGTTTTAGTTCTGCATAGTCAGAAGTATGATGTGACTAAGGTGAAAGATAGGAAGAAGTTGGTTAAGGAGACTAGAGCTACACTAAGACATCTGTATGGAGCTTTTCGAATGAGAGGGTATCATAGGAAAGAGCAGTATTTGAAAAAGATGGAGCATTGGGGTGATAAAGAGATGGCTGAGAAAATATTGTCATTACATCTATCTACTAGAGAAAGGTTGAATTATTATCCTAAGTTGTATAAGAAGTTGCATTCTATGTTCCATTTCAGGACTGTATTGGATCTAGGGTGTGGGTTGAATGTGTTTTCTTTGCCGTGGTTAGGGTATGCGTCTTATTATGGGATTGATGTGAATAAGGATGATGTGGAGTTCTGTAATAGTTATCTGGAAAAGTTTAACCTTGGTGGAGGTATTAGATGGGGAGATGTGATGGGGTTTGACAAGTTTGTGCACACGGATGTGACGTTTATGTTTAAAATGCTTGAGGCTTTAGAGACGTTGGAGAGAGGAAGTACGAAGAAGTTGTTGGATAGGTTGACGAGTAAGTATATAGTGGCGAGTTTTGCTACAAGGACGTTAAGTGGGGGGAAGAGTCTTTCTACTAGACGATTGAAGTGGTTTAAAGATTTAGTTCCTATAGAGCAAGAGATTAGAATGGGTGATGAAGTGTATTATGTGATTAAGAGGTAAGATTTAAATATAGAGGATTGTTTCTTTGGTCTATTACAGCCCCGTAGTGTAGTGGCCAATCATTATTCCCTTTGGAGGAAACTTTTTAAAAAGTTTCATCAAAAGCGAAGAAAGGAATAGACCCAGGTTCGAATCCTGGCGGGGCTATACTTTTTTAAATCGAAAGGTTTATAAATATTCAAATTAAGTGAATAATCATTCAATAAAAGTG
>CAYTFL010000067.1:0-4790 GCA_964437105.1 Candidatus Woesearchaeota archaeon
CTGGTCACACAAGCCGACTAACTATCACAATCATCATCTGTTGTACACGCACTGACTAAAGAAAAAGATAAAATTGTTAAGACTATTAACATTACCACCAATTTTGATTTCATAAATACTCTTAACTCCTCTAAATATATAAAACTTACTCCGAAATTGCTTCAAATCCTATAGATTCGATACTTTGTATACCATAATCGAAGCTAATGTACCCTTCCCACTCTTTTTTCGATCCAAAGCTTGACAACTGGTCACCTCTCACATCTACTTTACAACTCACAGTTGCTGTATCTTCACCTTCTTCAAACTGCATCTGTCCGCAAGCATTCTCATACAACTCTTCAAACAACACCAAATCTACGTCAACAGGTATAGTATAATCGCTCATACTCAACTCACACTCTTCATTCATTGCATCATCTGCATCAATCAGACTTTCTGTCACACTAGTATCTATTTCTACTTCAACAGATAACCTTAATGTTATATCATCGCCAACTGTGTTTAGACTTTGCGTTATCGAATCAACGTTCAACGGTCCTGATGATGAAACACTTAACCTATTTTTCGTTGTAGAAGTATCACAATCTTCTTCATTATCAGGATCACCAGTTAAACAAACTTCAAAGATTCCATACGTGGTATAATCATACCTTGTTATTGCTGTCAAATCATGATCACCTGCCGCATCTTCGGTAACTAAAGCTGAATCAAAAGTTATACTTTCATAATCTAAAGCATCTTCTTCATCTAAGTCTATATAAAAAGATTCACAATCGCACTCAGAAACACCGTTAAACTCTTCCGGATCCAATCCAGTTAAGCAAACTACTCCACTCGCACTACTCTCTCCTTTATCTTGTACCTTTACTCTAATCTCCATTCTATCATTAATATACACTGTTCCTTCATCACTAGGGTTAGTAATAGTTGTAGAAACTCCGTCATCACCTGAAGAACAGTCATAAGGACATTCTGTTGGACCAACTTCACCTTCATCTGCATAATCTGTAGTTTCACAAGCGCTAAGTAATACACAAAGTAATATCAAAATGACTACTTTCTTCATGCCTCTTCCTCCTCTTCATCATCATCTATGCCTGTAACCAAACTTTCTCCAGTACCTTTAATTGTTAAAGTCTCAGATGCCGGTTTAACTGTATAAGTATACTCTGCTTCAGCTATATACACATCATCTTTATAACTTGCCGAACCAACGAAATCCGATTCAATATCTATCCAACACTGGAACGTATGCTTATCCTGTTCGCCAAAGAACTCTTGCTCTGCTATATAGAAGTCGAACAACTGATCTTTCACTTCATCATCCATGACATACATATTCATTCCATCATGCGTACCATAGTCAACGAAAGGACAACTTAAACTAGGCTCATCATGCTGCTCTTCATTTATAGTGATACCATCTGGCAAGTATATTCTCACATCTTCCAACTCTTTAATATCTCCATTCCACTTATTATCTAAAGTAATACCTATTGTATTGTAAACACCTATATCAGAATCTCCAACTACTACTGGCTGCCCTTCTTTCCCTTCTTCACCTACACCAATACCTATTCCGATCGGCTCACCATTGTAAACAACTTTCAGATCACTACTCTTTACATCAAGATCGAACGCGTCAAAGAACTCTTCTTCCTGCATTTCTAGCACAGACTCTGTATCTATTGATATAAAGTATACATTTAACGTAGCATCAACAGTTTCATACTCAAAGTCAAACCATCCATAGAACGTGTACGCTCCATCCAATTCTTCAGTCTCTTCTCCATCAAACTGGCAAAGTACTGTACTACCTTTCCTTATACTCGTGCTAGAGGCTGGCGAAATATCTCCTTCGATTTTGTGCATCTCCACACACTTCTTGCTAATACAGTAATGGTCTGACTCTTCACAAGGACTATCATCATCACATGCAACGGTTATTTCATCCTCCTCTTCTTCAACCGTGTAGTTAAAGTAACAAGAGAAGTCAACGTCAAAACTTTCTGTACTCTTCACATTTTCAAATGAAAACTCATACTGCAGATCAATATCTGAACCTGCCGGCAACACTTCCTGCCCAGAAACTGTGCTAAGACTCTCTAAATCCACACCTTTCTTTGAACTAGAACTGTTTATCGTCTGCGAAAAATGTTCTCCTGAGCCAAATGAATATAGGTCTGTCATAAAGTCTGCAATCGGATCGACAGTGTACGATCTAACCAACTCTATCCCTTCCTGTATCCCTCTTTGTCCACTTTCAGACTGCACATAACCTAAACCAACAATTCCACCAATAAGGAAGAGAACTATAAGGAAGATAATTAACAAAGTTTTACCAACTCCGCCACCACCTCCGGATGAACTGCTACTTCTTGAGAAGAAGGACTTTTTTTCTCCACCACTACTTGAAGCAGTAGAACTTTCTCCAGTACCTAACTCACCTTTCTTTCCTAAATGAATATCTCTAAGAATCTCTTCACGTGCAGTACGTTTAAGCCACCTCATAAGAAACAATTAAGTTTATTAATATTTAAACCTTTTCACCAGACTATGGTTTTGAATGAATGCGCTGAGGGCTTTTTTCGCTTCTTTTTTATCTTTGCAAAGTTCCTTGTAGTCCACTGGGGTTGGACTATTACTATTATAATAGGTGGAGTGATTCTTGCTCAAGTTCTCAACTATATTCTAGAATGGGCAACTGTAATCTCCTCTCTTGTAGCTGGTGCTACAGACTTATTATTTGATGTTATCAAACCTGCAGAGGTTGTTGGTGCTCCTGCTGTAGGTCTTGTTTGGGTAGTCATGCTTTGGACATCTGAAGCTTGGATTATTATGAAAGTACTTCTTACTCCTGCTTTTTTCATCTTAGGTCTTGCTTTAGGCTTGGCTCCAGATTTTGGAGTGGCTACTACTGTAGTTGGTCTAATTGTTGCTTTTCTATTAAAATACAAAATAACTGCTAATATCTCTTGCGCATTGTTAGGCTTTGTTTTCTATCTGCCATTCTTACCGCTATTAATCCCTGTTGGCATTGTAAGTTCTTTAGCTGCTGCTGCAAGCGGATTATTTGCTTACGCTTTTGGAGAAGAGTTATGCGCACTTTTCAACACATTCTCAACTCTATTCATGTAAACCTTCAACATGAGAAACTTTGTGTCTAAACAATAATAATCTTAAATCGTTAAGAACTTTAACGCCTCTCTTAGAAAACATTCTCTTCAATTTCCCGTAAAGCCTCTTACCTTCTGCATCCATGTCGGTAAGAATAATAACTTCTTTCTCTTCAACCATTTCGACAACCTCGAACAACGCCTTTTTCTCTAAAGTAATAATTCTTTTACAACCCAGCTGTTCTAAAGCTCTTTTATCTTTCTTTCCTTCAACAATTATTAACTTATCTTTAACTTTATCTATCTCTTCTTTAATCTCCTGATTCATGGTTAATCCAATAACACGCTTCCCTAATAAAACCTTCTTCGAATAACACATCACATGGGTTAGTTGAAGGTCCATATCCTGTCTTCTGCTTAGCTTCTTCAGACCGATCTAAGTAACTCATATTAACATCTCTTATTGGTGCACATCCATCTCCTATGAGAATATACTCATCATTATCTTCAACTACTTTAAAACTGTACATAAACGTTTGATTATCTTTATACCAAGGTTCTGGACTTTTGTAATGGAACAAGAAGTAATAACCATCGTCTATATAGTATGGTACCATTACATCTCCTACAAAAGGCTCAGCCAAACGTCCATGGTAACTTAAATGCGCCCAAATGTTACTTTTTATAGCACAACCTTTAATTTCCTCAATTTCTTCAATCAAACTTTCATAATCAATACCTTGATTAGTATAGCCATTATATGCGTAAACTGATACGCCAACCATACTTATTATGATAAATAACAAGACTATCAACCGCGCCGGCAACTTTTTCAATGCCAACATGGCGAAAAACAAACAGGGTATGATAAAGTTATAGAAATACCTTGCTATATTCACCTTAATGATATACGCAGAGACTAAGAATAGTAGTGCAAAGCTTAAGACTATCAAAGTATCCCTTTTCATTTTCCTAGTTTTCACAAACTTTGTTAAGAAAATGATAAATCCAATTATAGAAAGCGGTAACAGAAAGTTACCTACTGCAATAATGTTCTCCCATGCTATCGTGCTAACAATTGCTTCTCTTGAAAATATGTTTAACGCTAACGAGTTCGCTAAACTTGCAAAGTAATTCCCATACTTCATAAACAAGTACTGCCCCCAGATTCCTATCGGAACAAAACAAAGAATAACATTCAAACTTATCTTCTTAAACTTCTTATAGAAAAGTATCAAAGGTAAGAAAACTACAACTGGGTACCTTGTAATCACTGCAAGACCTAACCAATGACCTCCCCAGGAGTTCTTAATCAATGACGCAATGAATAGCATAAGGAAAGATAACGTCAACATCTCCGTCCCACTTTGCACTGCGTGATACACTATAAAGAACCCTAAACTTAACGCATAGAAATGGAAGCCATTGAACTTTAGACTTTTAGCCAACCTTAGTGAGGCAAACAAATAGAATGCACTTACTACTACAATATACACATACTCAGCAATCCTACTACCTAAGAAAGAAAAAATGCCCATAATCAGTGAAGCCATCGGCGCCCGACCTAACTCAAAGAACTGTCCATCCGAAAACAAATACTGCGCGTTCAAACTATAAACTGCAAATTCCCAAGTAAGACTATAACTATGTTGGAAAATAAAGAATAAAGTT
>CAYTFL010000068.1:0-3617 GCA_964437105.1 Candidatus Woesearchaeota archaeon
AACCGTCCTGGATGTACCCTACGACCTTTACCGAAAGTCTTTGGTACGCACCAGAAAGGAGCCCATCTAGTTTGACGGCCTTTCTTTGCCAAGCGGATTTTCTTTGCTAAGTTTAAGTATCGACTCATTTTCTTGTTATCCTTGTTTCACGTTTCCTTTGAGTTAAGCTTTGCAATATTTGTTTATACTGCATGTCTGTGATCTGACCCTTGATTTGGCCAGATTGCATCAGCTGCGTGATCAACACCAGAGATTGTATCGCTTTCTCCGGGTGAGCAGCTTTCAGCGTGCCGTAGCGCGATATCGCGTTAGCGGACATATGGTTTTTCACAACAGATTCTAACTGTTCAATTTGCTGCTGCAGTTGCATCTGTTCCTGCAACTGGTTCTGGAGCGCTTCCTGTTGGAGCTCCTGCATCTTTTGTTTTTTTATTTGATCTAGGTCCATGTTTGATTAAGGTGTCAAGGAATGACTGACCTTTTGGTGTGACAACCCGACCCTTGTGTACGCCTTTCTCTGCTGACGTGATAAGACCTTCAGCTTCTAACTGTTGAAGGATGGTTCGAATAATCTTGCCAGAGGCTTTATAAAATTTTTCTGGTCTTGTTCCTCTATTCTTCTTCTTACCGTAAAAGTTTCGTAGCTTAGAAACGCCGATAGGGCCTCTTACGTAAACTTTTCTTAATATTGAAGCAGAACGGTAGAACCACCAGTCAAGGTCTTGTGGAGGCCTGTCCTGACCAGGACCAGTCTTTACAACTTTAGCCCAGTCTGGTAACTGGATTGCCTTCATCTTTTTTAGCTCCGGAGCAGCTTTATTGATAATCTCCGAAGGGTTTGAATCATATAGTGTTGCCATCGTAAATATCCCCCATATTCCCGGGGTACGTAGGAGATGTGAAAATTGTAGGGTTTATATAAGTTTCGGTGGTTATCGTTCTAAGAATTTAGCCAGTTCTCTCTCATTAGGATAAACTCTTGCATGTAAATCGTTAGGGATTCCGTTCTGGTACGCCCTTTCACTTAGTAATACAAGTGAAGTGTTTTCTTCCCAAGGACTTACGTAGACTTGTACTGTAAGTGCTAGCTTAACAGCAAAACCGTCAAGAAGTAACTCGCCGCCAGTATCTTCGCCAATTACTATTGCATCGTAAGGTCCTTCAGCGATAGATTTCATTCTTGCGAATTCACCAATACCTTGCCTCTCACTAGGAAAGACTTTATGCACTGTGTACTCAGCTTCAGGTAACCTATTTTCTAAATTAAAAGGAGTGTTTAGTAAAAGGATGTCTTTCATAAATCGAGAGATTTAGTTATGATTTTTGACAAGAATCACTCCAAAGCATAGTCAAGCCATGTAAGCCAGATGGGCGCGACTCTAACTTGCTGTCTGAGACAAGAACTACACCGCCAGGATTTAATGCCCGACCAATATTTTCAAATACTCTCTCCCTATCTTTAGAATAACGAACAGTTTCCAACATAGTCGCTACGTCAAAACAATTTACCTTGGCAAGGGACCGTGGATCTTCTGGAATAACTGTTACTCTATCTGGATCAAGACTTACTTTTGCAAACTTTGTCACTTGATTTACCACTTCTAAATCCCTTAACCTTTCATTTATCCTGCAGATCTCTCCATGAGAAGCAAGGTCATGAGGTAGTGACTCAAGAAGAATTTCAATATAACTAGTATGTCCAAAGAAATCGTGTATAGGTACTTCAGTTTGAGCTAAAACAGTTTCACAAACTTCTTGGCAAGGGTCAACAATGGTAACTGTTGCATCACGATCAGTTCTCTTTAACAAACTTAAAACTTCAATGTATTCCCAAGAGAACATTTGTTCAGGATCAAAACCTAAGATAGGACCTGTCCTGTTAAGTAAACAATCATATGCTCTTCCAGCTCCAACTATTAATCCTGAGGAAGCGTTTTCTGGGAAGTAATCAAAAAGGTGGAGAAGAGAATCTTTATTCCTTCCAAGACAGGTGTATGTAACATAATCCATTTTTCTTCAATTTTTAAGAACGTTATATAAGAATTGTGATGGTAAGATATATAAACAGAATATAATCTTTTCAAACCATGGAATTGAATGAAGATCTGCCGTTCGCGTTGCAAGAGTTGCGTACCACAGAAATACATACGGAAGGTGTTATAGATAAAGTTGCTTCTTTGATAGTAGATGCTGTGGATAGTAGAGTGGATGAGCCAGTAGCTATTGCGTTCTCTGGAGGAGTAGATAGTACAGTGTTAGCGTTAATATGTGAAAAGTTAGGTAAGAAGTTTCAGTTGTATGCAGTGGGGTTTGAAGATAGTAAAGATATGGTGTCTGCGGAGAATGTAGCTAAAGAAATGGGTTGGTCGTTAAAGAAAAAAGTCGTTTCCTTAGAAGATGTTGAAAAAGTTTTGAAAAAGGTTGTTTCTATAACAGGTAAATGTGATCCGATAACTGCTGGCGTGGGTGCAGTAACGTACATTGTTTGTTCAATGGCTGAAGAAGATTTGGTTATGACAGGTTTAGGGTCAGAAGAAATCTTTGCCGGATATGAAAGGCATAAAGGTGATATCAATAACGCGTGCTGGGAAGGTCTATTGGATATCTGGGAGAGGGATGTGAAAAGAGATTTGGCGATCTTACAGTCTTTTGAAAAGAAAGGTTGTCTGCCGTTCATGGATAAAGAGTTGATTGAGTATGGGATGGCTATTGATCCTTCGTTAAAAGTGAAAGATGAAGTGAAAAAGTATTGTTTGAGGGAAGCTGCTGTCACCTTAGGTTTGCCAAGAGATATTGCTTTTAGAAAAAAGTGTGCGGCGCAGTATGGTAGCAAGATTGATTGGGCGATTGAAAAGTTAGCCAAGAAAAAAGGGATGAAGAAGAAAGAGTATCTTGCGCAAGTTATATAAGAATCCTTAACCTTGGTAATTCTATGAGGTGGATGCTATTTGGAGCAAGTTTACAGTTTCTGTTAAGTTGTGAACCTGAAAGGAAAGAGTGGGACGAGTGGTCTGGGACAGTTACATCTGTTGAGTTGGGTGATGAAGATAAATACTATTTTGAGTTAGAAAATGAGAAAGGTGGGTGTACGGTTGAAGTTAAACAAATTTCTACAAGTTATGTGGTTAGTCTTGGTGAGAAAGTTCGGTTAGGTGGGATGAACCATTATATTTGTTTGAAAGGGAATGCGATTACTACTCATAGCGATAATTTCTATTCGAGAAGATAAAAAAAGAGAATTATCTCCCACAATAAGCTTCCATAGCCCTACTTACAACTCTTCTACCTCCAGAAGTAAGACTATAGTATTTGAAAACAGGATTGCCTTCAGGGCCGCCAGGTAATGTAAACTCTCCTCTTTCTTCAACCAAACGCCTTTCAAGAGGACCATCTTCAGATTCTAAAACCCTAATTAGACCCTGATCTTCATAATTAAAAGTATAAAGTCCAGCAGCTCTATCACCGTTACCATATCTACTAGGTAATAGATTAACATATCGGCTATCATGATCTTCTTTTTCTCGACTTGCGACTTCTAATAAAGCAATTAAAGGGTTGAATTCATCGTTCATTGTAAAAATTAGAAAAAAAGTAAGAATATAAAAAGTTTGTTAAAC
>CAYTFL010000068.1:3668-4159 GCA_964437105.1 Candidatus Woesearchaeota archaeon
GTTAAACCTTCAAGCCTTTACGTTCACGAATTTTCCTAACCACTTTATCTTGCAGCGCAGGAGGAATCCGTTCAAACTTCTGATCAATGATAAAGCTTGAACCTCTACCAGAAGTAGCAGATCTTAAGTCAGATGACCAGCCAAAGATTTCTGCAACAGGCATGATAGCTTTTACTGAAACCATGACGCCTTCTTGGTCCATATTTAGTAGCTGACCACGCTTGTTCTGGATAATCTTTGAGATTTCGCCCATATACTCATTTGGACCGTCAATCTGCATGACTTGTAAAGGCTCTAACAACGTTGGCTTTGCATCAGTCATTGCAGCCCTGATACCTTCACGGACAGCCGGGTACATTTGTGCTGGACCCCGGTGGATAGAGTCTTCGTGCAACTTACAATCTGTCAACCGTACCATGATCTTTGTAACTGGTTCGTCAGCTAAAGCGCCTTTCTTACAAACTTGTTCGAAGCCATCTAACACTAAACCC
>CAYTFL010000068.1:4169-4736 GCA_964437105.1 Candidatus Woesearchaeota archaeon
TCTCGTTAATCTGTACGATACCTCTTGTATTGTCAACGAAAACGTTGCCGTTAAAGATTTCCATGAATTTCTTAGATTCTTTAGTGTCGATACCAAGAGCTTGCAACTTTTTAGGAGTTTCAGTGTCTTTCTTACGAATCCTACCTTCAGGTAACTCGCCAGCTTTTATTGCCTCAGCAATGTTGTCAGGTAAAGGTTCTACCTTAAAGTATAATCTGTTGTGTTTGTTAGGAGTTTTACCTTCATGCGCATCTGATTGTCTTGTAACAGTTTCTCTGTATACAACAATCGGTGGTGAAGTTTTTACCTTCAAACCTTTCTCTGAAACTATACGGTTTTCAATAACTTCTAAGTGCAACTCACCCATACCAGACATTAAGTTTTCACCTGTCTCTTGGTTAATCTCGATCTTGATACTAGGGTCTTCTTTAGCAACTTGGCCCAGAATTTCTACTAGCTTAGGTAAGTCTGCTGAGCTTAAAGCTTCAATGCTTTTAGTAATAACCGGGTCGAAGATGTGTTTGATAGCTTCAAACGGTTCCATCTCGTCCAATGAAACAGTTTCAC
>CAYTFL010000069.1:0-4727 GCA_964437105.1 Candidatus Woesearchaeota archaeon
TAAGATGAATAAGATTATCAGAATAATCTGAATGGAGTCTAATCCAATCTCGTCCTTATACCATTTTTTTAGTCTTTTTATCATGAAATGTAATATCAGGTTTAAAGTTTAAAAAGATTGTCTAGGAAAAATTGAAAAATTTTCAGTTTCGTTGAAATACTTATAGGGTGATTGGTCGTTCTGTTAAATATCTTTTTTCTAACTGACCGAAAGTTTGTTTTTTTCCTTTGTACCAAACTATTACACGTAAACTTCCACTCATTAGTCCGTGGACGCCAGCTTTTCTAACGTCTTTAGGTTTATCTACTTTGTATACAGAACTTAAAATGCCTGGTTTATGTGGAAAAGGGTCTTGGTATTGAAAGTCTTCATCTCTTGGTTCTAATCTGCCTAGTAGTCTATCTCTTGCACTGCTTAGTAACTCTGTTATGTCTGTCATGGGCAGGAAGGTAAAAGTTGTCTTTTTATATTTTGTGGAGAAGGAAAATGTAGTTAAAATCTATCTTGTGCTGATGTATCTACTGTCATCCACATATGTTTTTATGCCTTCTTTTTTTAGTTCTCTAACTACTCTTTCTAAATCTTGTTTTCTAGAAGCTTTGTATAACCATGCAGTAACTTGGCCGTCGAAATCTTTGTTGTTTAATCGGATTGAGAGTTCATAGCTAGGAGTTCTTTCTGTGCGAGGTTTGTCAGGTCTGTACCAAGGGTTTATTATTTTGAAGTATTTGAATTGAAGATGAATTTCCTCTGTCATAGTGGTTTTTCCACCGTCTGCGATAATTTTGTATCCGCTCCTTGTTTTCTTTAAAGTAGCAAGAAATAATCTGTACCTTGCATTACATGATCTAGGGTGAAGATGTCTTGTGTGACCTAAATGTTCATATGGTACTATCATTTTGAGTATAAGTGCACGGGACAGGGTTCGAACCTGCGTAGGCACTAAGCCACTGGGTTTCTTACAAACGTCCTAAGCTTGACCAAACAATAATTCCTTACTGCTTTCCAGCCCGTTTGACCACTCCGGCACCCGTGCATAGCAATTCAGAATTACTTTTCTGTTAAAAAGGTTTGCGTTATTTCTTTCTTAACTTTTGCCATGCGTAGGATCTAATCTTTGCCGTCTTACCGTAACCGCAGCTAGCACAAACGCCGTTAATTTTGTGGTAAGAAGCTTTGCCGCAACGTCTACAACGAATGTGTACGTCCTTGCCGGACTTCTTACCCATACTTGGTGTGCCTTTTGCCATTATTGTGGTGTAATCAGAATGATAGTGTCGCCACGAATGAAAGCTTTACCTATCTTACGCTTCACTGCACCGTTTTCCCACTCTTCAGCGTCATCAAGTACAGTATTGATGTGAATATCGAAAGCCTTCAATTTTCCGACTAACTGTTGTTTATTCTTTAGTTCGACTACTACACGCTTACCGCGTGCTTCATTTAATGCGTCCAAGGGACGAGCTGTTTCCATTTCTTTCTTCCTCCAAAATAAATAAAAGTGATACTCACAAATATTATAGTTTATTTAAAGGTTTCTAATTCCTTTCTTTCCCAAAAAGTATATAAAGGCTAGACTTTTCTCAGGCTACATGGCATTAACATCACATAGGTCAAAAAGGAAAGCTACCGGTGGAAGGTATAAAGATTATAGAAAGAAAAGAGTGTTTGAGATTAGGAATGCGCCGGTTTTGACTAAGTTGGCAGCTCTGAAAGTGAAGGTAATTAGAGGGGTTGGAGCTAATACGAAGAGGAAGATGTTGGCCGGTGAGAAAGTTATGGTTTATGATCCTAAAGCAAAGAAGCATTCTAAAGAGAGGATTAAAGCTGTTGTAGAGAATGGGGCTAATAGACACTTTGTTAGAAGGAATATTATTACTAAAGGTGCGGTTGTTGAGACGGCTAAAGGTAAAGTTAGGATTACTTCTCGTCCTGGACAGGTTGGCGATCTGCACGGTATTCTTGTGAAGTAGTTCGTTTTATGTATACGTCTAAGTCCATTTGTAGACGGTAGTCTTTTGAAGGGTAAATAGTGAATTTGATGGTTAGAGGTCTTTGTATTCGCTTTTTTGCTCGTTCTTCGAGAGTATCTTTGGCTAATCTTAGTATTTCTCTGATTGTCATTTGATTTATTTTGATTTTGTGATTAGTTTTTATCTTGGAAAAGTATTTAAGTTTGTTCTATTATAGAAGGTATAAGGAGGTGGAAATATTGGTTACTTACAAAGAATTGTCTGATAAAGTTAGGATTATTGAAGCTAGTTGTTTCGTTTTGGGAGGAGAAATAGATAATAGAAGAGGAGCTATTAGCACTGATATTCCTGGGAATAGGGCAAGTTCAATATTGAAAGAGTTAGCTCAAATTAAGCATGCAGTTGATGGTTTGATGAATGATATTAGGTGAAGTCTCCTTTTATTAGGAAGATTGTAGGAGTCGCAAGGATTTTTCTGAACCGAAAGGTTTAAATAGGATGAGTTTTAGTTTTATTTAAAGATTTGGGTCCTAAAATGAAAGGTAGTATCAAGAAATGTCCGGAATGTGGTAGCACTCGTCTGTTGCATAAGAAGGACAAAGGTGAAGTCACTTGTCGAGGATGCGGATTGGTTATTGAAGATAAGATGATTGACTTTGGTCAAGAGTGGAGAGAGTTTGATAGTGATGATTCTGATAAGAGGCGGAGAACTGGTGCTCCCTTGTCGTATACTAAGTATGATAGAGGTCTTGGTACGGATGTTGGACAGAAACAAGATATCTATAAGTTGACAGGAAAAGGAAAGAATAAGTATTTTAGGTTGAGAAAGTGGCAGTATAGAATCTCTACAGCGATTGAAAGGAATCTTAAGTTGGCTCTTGCTGAGTTGAAGAGAGTTGCTTCTTACTTGAAGTTGCCTAAGTCTGTGGAAGAAGAGTCTGCGAGGATTTATACACTGGCTGTGCAGAGAGGTTTAGTTAGAGGTAGGTCGATGGAGTCGGTTGTGGCTGGAGCGTTGTATGCAGCTTGTAGAAGGCATGAAGTGCCAAGGACTTTGGATGAGTTGTCGGAAGCGTCAGGTATTGATAAGAAAGAGATTGGAAGAACGTATAGGTTTGTTACAAGAGAGTTAGGGATTAGGATTTTACCGTCTAACCCGATTGATTATATACCAAGGTTCTCTTCAGCGTTAAGGTTGAGTGCGGATACGCAGAGTAAGGCTGTTGAGATTTTAGAAATGGCGCAAAACTCTGAACTTACTTCAGGTAGAGGGCCGACTGGGATTGCAGCAGCGTCACTTTATGTTGCAGCGTTGATGAATAATGAGAAAAGGACGCAGAGAGAAGTGGCAGACATTGCTGGTGTTACTGAAGTTACGATTAGGAATAGGTATAAAGAGTTGTTAAAGAAGTTGAATCTTAAAGATAAGATTAAGAAAGTTAAGCCGGATGAGAGTTAAAGGGATTGTTCTTGTGAGGTAAAAATGAATTGGCAAGTAATAAGTGGATCTGGGTCAGTAGTAAGTTTAGCTAGTATGCTAGGCTTGTCTATGATTTCTGTAGAAGAGAAATGGACCTTACCAGTAGATGCAGTCTGTGGTGTAGTTGAAGACGAATTGTTTATTGATAGTCCTAATGGAAGGTTGTATAGTGTTAGAGCAGAGAGTGAGTATGGTCCGTTTTCTGTTAGCGTTGTAGCTGATGATTGGGGCAATGTTGTTGAGTTGAAAGATCGTGTTGAGGAAGGTAGTACGGTTTGTGTTCCAATGAAGGTTGATGGGAGAGGAACTTTTTCACAGAATCATTATGCAAGGTTAGATTATTCTCTTTTGAGTTTGGAATAACTTTAAGAAATATTTATATAGCATGTTGTTTACATACCTTGTATGAAAAGGGTTGTGATAAGCTTTGTAATCTTAATTCTTCTGTTACCTTTAGTCACTGCTCAATGTTCTGAAACGGATAGTGGGGATGATCCTTACACGTATGGGTATGTTATCTATAACGATAAGTGGTATTCGGATGAGTGTAAGAGTACCACGCAGTTAAGAGAGTATTATTGTGATGGTGATGAAGCTACAAATACTATAACGACTTGTGATTATTGTTATGATGGAGTTTGTTTTGAAGATGATTGTGATCAAGATTCTGATGATGATCTTTATTGTAACCCTTACTTGAGTAAGTGGTGTGCTGGGCAGTGGACGAGTAGCGATTATTGTGAAGATCCTGCGTTGGAATGTTACTTAATTGATTCTATGTGTTATGATGAAGGTTATACTGTAAGGTGTACTGAAGGAGCGTGTGATTATGCTGAGCATGCTTACTGTGTGGATGATGAGTGGTTCACTGATTATTATTGTGATGATGCGTACTGTGGAAATGAAGAGTATGCGCAAGGGTATTGTTTTTGTGATCCGAACAATCCTGATGAAGATAGTGAAGAAACGTGTAATGATGGAAAAGATAATGATTGTGATGGGTCGGTAGATTGTAATGATGATGATTGTGATGGTGAGGAAGGTTGTGAGTGTACTGTAGGTGATGAGCAAGATTGTGGGGAGAATGAAGGTGTTTGTGGATCGGGTACGCAGGAATGTGTGGAAGGTACGTGGGGGACGTGTTATGATAGTGATGGGGATGAAGTGGTTGAGCCGTCAGGTGAAACTTGTGATGGGTTGGATAATGATTGTGATGGTGAAATTGATGAAGATTGTAGTTGTGAAGCTGGTGAGACGAGGGATTGTGGAGATAA
>CAYTFL010000070.1:0-4679 GCA_964437105.1 Candidatus Woesearchaeota archaeon
CAAGAATATGAAAAACAAAAAGAAGAACTAGCCCTACGAAGGGAAGATGAAGAAGAAACAGCACTTACTGTAACTAATGGAAGTTTAATCGAACAAACAGCTTACCAGCTAGCAGAAACTTTCGGTATAGAAAGAAGATTTGTTGAAGAAGAATTAGCACATATTGATACCCAAGCTATCCGAGGTAGAATACTCACCTCAAATGGAAAACCTACACCTAGAAAGGCAAGATCATTTAGAAAACAAATTGACAGAGAACTTAGAAACGAAGTACTATACGCTGTTTCATCTACAACCGGAGAAGAAGCTTTTACAAAACCTAGAAACGTCGCTCTCGAGTACTACATTAGTGAATGGAAAAATGACTTTATACGAGGAATCGTTGGACATATTATCCCAGTTATTCCACTTCTAGTAATAAAAGCAGATCTCTCTACCAGAGGCTTTCATGTACACACACAACAAGGAAGAGAACTCTCAGTAAGATACGAATGGAGAAGAGTAAAGGGAAAAGGATCAATAACTACCCTTTCCCAAATAATAACTGATCTAGAACTTACCTTCCACACACCAGACTCCTACCTAGCATACGAAAGACATCTAAATGGATACTTAGAAAGTTTAAGAGAACAAAGCCTAGCAGCCAACCCTTCATTAATCTACAACTTCTAACAAAAACAATATAAACTTCTTCTTTCCTATAACATTCCATGCGCAACGACCAATGGCTAACAACCCGTTTAGACAACATTTGGAATTTACTCTTCCCTGAGATCGAAAGAAAGAATTCTGTAAAGATTTATTTCAAAGGCAGATGGAAAAACAAGTTCGGCCATATACAAATGTTAAAAGACAAAAGCACAGAAATCGTAGTCAACTCTTTATTCAAAGATGAACGCGTCCCTGAAGGCGTAATCGACGCAACCATAGCCCACGAACTAGTACATTACATGCACGGCTTCCAAAGCCCTCACAAAAGAAAGTATAAACACCCCCACGCCGGCGGTATAGTCACAAGAGAATTAAAGAAACGTGGCTTCGCACATATCATGGCTGAAGAACGAGACTTCATTCAAAGAGAATGGCTAACCCTTTACAACGACTTAATGGGTAAAAAGAAAAAAGGTTTATTTAGTAGAGTTTTTGGCTAAACCTGAAAATCTTTCAATTTTTCTTAGGAAAGTTTTATTAAGAAGTATACTAGAAGTATACTAATGGAGGTAACAACAGTGAAAGTGCACCAAAGAACAAAAATGGATATGGATAGTGTCAAAAGAGAAAAAGAAACATACGATGATCTTATTCAACGCTTATTGGAGAAAGAAAAGAAAAAAAAATTACGAGAAGCATTAATTGAAGGTTACAAATCAATGGGAAAAGAAGACTTAAAAGAATTAGAAGAATGGGAGGTAGCTTCCCCTGATTGGGATTAACATAAAAATGATATCAATAAAAAGAGGAGATATTTGGTTAGTGAACTTAGATCCCACAGTGGGTCATGAAGTTAATAAAGTTCGACCAAGTGTTATCATACAAAATGATCTTGGAAATAAATATGGCACAATGACAATTATAGCCCCAGTTAGTTCTAAAGTTGAAAGAATTTATCCAATTGATGTTTTAATTGAAGAGAAGCTTCCAGGCCTACCAAATAGTTCTAAGATAATGCTCAACCAAATTAGAGCAATTGATAAAAGAAGGTTGATAAGAAGAGTCGGCCAACTCGATGGGGACGTAATGGAAAACGTAAACGATAGATTAAAAATTAGCTTAGCCCTTACCTAACGGAATCCTAGTATACTTCTTACACTCTTTACAATATATTACAACTTTCCCATCTCTTATCCTAGTTGTAGAGTTAGCACTAGCTAAAAATGAATAACAGTGTTTACAGAACTGTCTCTTATACTTCTTAGGCAACCTTATATTGACTTTCATAGCCAACTTTCTAGCTAACTCAACATAACGGTTCGCCCTTACCGGGTTCTTCGGAAAAATCTGCTCCGCTTCACTGAATAATACCTTTACCCGCTCTTTCGCTATTTTTTTTTGCTTTTCTTTGTCTTTGGGATATCCCATAGTCTCCATAGAGTTTACTCTAATTATAAAGCTTACTCTATGCGGTTAATACTTAGCTCACTGTCAAGTTCTCTCTCATCAAAGTAGACATTATCGGCACAGACAGACTTTTCTCTAAATCTGAATGCCATCTATTACTTCCAATGATAGCTGCCTTTATATGCATTATGTACATTCGTTAAAGAAAAACATATAAACTGATTCTACCTATTATTATACTATTATTATATTATAGGAAATTCTTGTATTAACTCTAAAATGGCTAGTCTTTTTCTTGATAGAAACTCTTAAATAACACTTATTTTAGCACAAATTACATGAGTGAAAGGTTTTTCCAAAAAGATATTGAAGACTTAGTTGCAAGAGCTGCCGCAATGCAAGCTTACGATAGTCAAAAAAAAGATTTAGCTTTGAGGTTAGCAACCGATGAAGAAGTAACCGCTTTGGTACCTACCGAAGGCTTATCAAGAGAAAAAGCCTTAGCAACAGCCAAAGAACTTGCAATAGTTCACGGTAAAGACCCAGCTTACATTGAAAGAGCAATAAGAATTCACCGACCATCTCCAGAGCAACAAATTGATGATGCAAAAAGATTTGGCTTAACATATTGTTCAAATACAACCTTAAAAAACTCAAAACTTGGAAAAATTCAAGAAGGAACTTTAAAAGAAATTGGAGAAATAATTAGAGCTAACCTTCCCAGAGTAACTGTTTATTACCTAAGCGTAGGAAAAGAATCCATTCACGAAGGATTTTTTCAATCAACAACTGCATTCTATCACGCAGAAACAAACTGGCTTTGGGCAAGAATGTTTGGAACAGGTTTACTAGCTACAATTGAAATGGCTACCAGACCTCATACAGACATAAAACTATACGACTCTCGTTTCCTAGCAATATGCGAAGATAAAATTAAAGAAATTAAAAAAAACTCTGATATTTATGGCCACGTATCAACTCTACGTTTCTACGAAATTGAAGGTCTTGACCCCTGGTCTAAGTAAACGCTTCAATCACTTCCATCATTTCATCTAAAGACAAATTACAAATCTTCTTATCTTGCACCTTCGGCCTAACTCTCAACGTTACTTCCTGCAATGCATCCTGTTTAGTCTTCCCTGCTTTCATAAGTATTTCTTTCAACGCATTCCTAGTTTTCTTATCATACTGCCCTAACAACTCTCTCAAAACAAAGTTACCATCATTCTTAGGCGTTAACCGAATTAAACAGGACTTAACTTTCGGTTGAGGCTCAAACGCTTCCGGACTAATTTCCTCAAACACATCCAAGTTATAGAACGCATGTATAACCAATTTCAAACGAGAAGGCCTTTCCCCAACTAAAAGATCAACAAACCTTTTAGGCACAACAAACACTAAACACTTAAACTCTTCTCTTGTAAACTTCCATAACAACGGCTCACAAATAGTATACGGCAAATTCGACACACACTTGGTAAAATCCGGAAAATCCATTGAACTAGCATCACCGCAAGCCACCATAACATTATCAAAATTCTTAAACCTCTCACCCAACTTTTCCACCATCTTAGGGTCTTTATCAATCACATACACTTTAGTAACAATCTTTCTAATATACTCAGTCAAATTCCCAGTACCACCCCCAATCTCTAGAACAACATCTTCTTTATTCAAATCTGCAACATTCACCACTCTAACTAAAACTTCCTTATCCACCATTAAGTGTTGATCAAGCATTTTAATATCTCTTTATACTCTTTTTCGCTATACGTTTCTTTATATGCTTTTGCTTTTCCCAGAATCCCTTTAACATCAAAATATCGAGACAAAAACTGGCAAACCTGCGTAACATTCTTCGGCTTAACAGAATTCCTACACCTTTCGAAGTCAATCATCACAACTTTCCCTTTCCTGATCAACACATGCTTCAACGGATGATGCATTTCAAACTTATTCACACCCAACTTATCCATCACTCTACACTGTTGCACCAAATCAACTAAAACCTTTACAACTATTTCCTTCCTCTTCCCTTCACAATAATCTAATATTGGCTTACCATCAATAAACTCCATATACAACTTCCCTTCTTCAAACTTGATAAACTTGGGCCCAATACTTTTCTTATTCAACTTTTTTAACCACTTCGCTTCATTCTCTAACCTATTCACAGCTTTGCTACCTGGCTTCTCTACCTTAATTATTCTACGCCCTTGCTTGTATACTAACCCACGTTTACCTTTCGCATACAATTTCATATAAAGTATAAACATAGAAAGGTTTATAAAATAATTGCCCCTAATAATTAAAAAGAAGGTGAATACATGAAAAGAGGGATTATATATACAACCATACTTTGTACACTCTTACTACTTTTTGCATTTTCAGTTTCAGCTGCAGAAAACTTTTCGGCACAAACAGGTTTTGACTGGTTAGCACAAGAAGCGGATGACGGTTCATACAATGATGACGTTACCACAACATCTTTAGCAATCCTAGCATTAGACGCTGTTGGTTACGACACATCCCTTTCTGAAGACTGGTTACTAACTATGATGGACGAAGAAGAATTCTGCTTCCCTACAGGGCTTTTACTACCTATTCGGCAGGGTTCCTCC
>CAYTFL010000071.1:0-4659 GCA_964437105.1 Candidatus Woesearchaeota archaeon
ACCAAGCGAGGCTAGTTTTGGGTTCAGCCGGTTCTCAAAGCAAAGTGCCTGCAGGAGTGAGAGTTGACTTGCAAACTCTAGATGTGGATATACCTGAAGATTTGTACCATAGTTTGATGACTAGGTGCGGTGAAGGTCCTGCTTACGGTAGAGTCACTATCGAGTTGTTAGTAAGGACTACTGATCAAGGTGGAGATTCTTAACTTTCATCTCCAATATAACATCTTTAGTACAACTATTTTTATATATTCAGTAACTTCGTAAAAGGTTCTTATGGACAGTTTATTGCAACAAGCGCAAGCTCAAGCGGAATCTGAAGTGGATAGGCAAGGTAGGAAGGTGCATGCCATTGACGCAGAGCTGGAAGCGATACTTCAAAAGCAGCGGTCTAAAATAAAAGTGATCGGGTGCGGTGGAGGTGGTAACAATTCTATTAATAGGATGGCTGACGTAGGTATTAGTGGTACTGAGACTATTGCTATTAACACGGACGCGCAAGATTTGTTGTATACGAACTCCGATATTAAGATTTTGATCGGAAAAGAATTGACCCAAGGGTTGGGTGCAGGGTCTGATCCGATGATAGGTGAAGAAGCGGCCAGAGAGTCTGAGTCTGAAGTTAAACAGAAGTTGTCTGGCAGCGATATGGTGTTTATCACTTGTGGTTTAGGTGGTGGTACAGGTACAGGGTCTGCGCCGGTTGTGGCAGAGATTGCTAAGAAGTGTGGGGCGTTAACAGTAGGTATAGTGACAGTGCCGTTCGAAATGGAAGGGCAGCGTAGGTTAGAGAATGCGATGTTTGGCCTGGAAAGGATGGAAAAGAATGTTGACACGCTAATAGTTATACCGAATGATAAGTTGTTAGAGTTGGCACCAGACTTGCCGTTGCATACAGCGTTCAAGGTGGCTGACGAAATCCTTACTAACGCAGTGAAAGGGATTGCTGAGTTGGTTACTAAGACAGGGTTGGTTAACCTAGACTTTGCTGACATTCGTGCAGTGATGGGGAAAGGTGGCGTTTCTATGATCGGTATAGGGGAGAGTGATACGGATCAGAGGGCGGCCGAGTCTGTAGATAAGGCTATCAATAATCCTTTGTTAGATGTGGATATAACTGGTGCGTCAGGTGCGTTGATTAACGTGTCAGGCGGGTCTGACATGACGTTGGATGAAGCTAAGCAAGTAGTGGAAAGCATATCTGGTAGGTTGGATGATGAGGCGCGGATCATATGGGGTGCGCAGATTTCTGAAGACCTAGGGCATGCTATCAAAGTTTTGCTTATTGTTACGGGCGTGAGGAGTCCGCAAATCTTTGGGTTTGAGCCTAAAACGAGTAAGGATAAAAAGGAAATTGAGGAAGAGTTGGGTATAGAGTTTGTGTAAAGATTTAAATACTAGAACTTTTCTCAAATTGATATAAAATTTATAGGAGATTAAGAAAAAATGGCATTAAGACAATATGAAGGCGTAGGCGTGTCAATTGACACTGCAATAAAAAGAATGCGTAGAACTGCGCGTGCTGACGGAGCAACAGGTAGTAGAAAAAGCTTAGATATCACTATTAAGCTAGGTGAGCATGAAGTAACAGGTACTTACGCGGACAGAGATACGTTAGTAGCTGACGTTTATGAACAAGCAGGGATTTCTGCAAGCCAACATGATAAAAAACTTAATCCGTTAGAAGTTACAGTTGTAGGTTCTTACCAAGTACCTGGTGGAAGTTCTGCTAGTTCAAGTAGTGCTCCTCGACCAAGAGGTGCTGCAAGTGACGGATACAGCTCGTTTGAGTTAACAAGCGATTTTTAATTTTTTATTACTTAAATTTAGGGAATGTCTTATTAGAGCAAAATGGTAGAAGCGTTCCCGTAAGAATCTGTAGAATATCTTAGAACTTTCTTTGATAGGTTTCAAAAAGAGAGTCCAGAAGATGTAAGAAATCCATTAAAGTTTGCAAGAGTAGTCATGGATTATGGTGAAAATATGCCCTATGGTTTTAGATCGAACTTACATACAGGCATCTATTGTCCATTTCCGAAGGAGGCAAGAGATAATAAAATTAACACAGTGAACTGTACGACCACTATTCCATACATATACATATTGGCTAATTTAGGAAGGCTGGAAACAGATATTGTTGAATTTCTTGGAACCTGTGATGAAGAAAAGCATAGAGTTGCTAGTTATCCACCTATGCAGTCCGATGGACATTATGGAATTATCGTTAAAGTAAGAAATCGAAGGTTTTTGATAGACCCTCATATGAGTACGTTCGGCCCAATACTCGAAGAGACTGATAATTTTATGAGGATTGGCAAGTACAAAGGGTTTAATGCAAGAAGAAGAAAGTTTGAAAGAGCTAACTATATTACACCGGAAGAGTTCGTTAGAATGATGAGGCATGCACAGACGCCGGAAGGGTCATTAGAGATACTTGCAAACGGTCAAAGAGTTTTTAGAGATGAAAAGATTGCAGGAACTAAGTGTGCGCTTATGCTCTTTTATCTTCCTGAAGATAACGTTTTACGATCTAGACTGTACATGCCGCAAGTTAACATTAGCGATAAAGCAATATATTGTAACATGCAAATGGGCAACGAAGGACAGTTTGGTGCAATGACTTTGGACCTTTGCACTGCTAGAGCACCCAACTGGAACGACTTATTAAGAGAACGATTGATTGCACATACAACTTTCCCAGAACTAAGTGCTTTAGATAGACAAATAAAAAGTATGGGTAGGAAGAAGCATGGAAGAGTTGGGCCTTTGTACTTAGCTGCTGATGCGAGTGAAAGGAGAGCACTTGATGACATAATGGAAAGGATTGAAGCGCACACTACTGATGATGAAAGAGCAGCGATTGAACGGCAAATACTAATGCGCACTTTGTATGAGCATGAAAGCCCAGAAGAAGAGTATTTGTTTACCTACGATGAGCATAAAGAAAGGATAAGAAGTATGAGAGATGAAGAGTTTGCACTTACTGATGAAAGAAGGCCAATAACTCGTAGGTTTGGATACCATGATTGGAAGATTGATATAATTGATAAGAATGAAGCAAGGAGACTAAAAAGAAAGAGAGATAAGTTAAAGCGACAAAGGGAAAGAGTTTCATTAGAGTTGATTAAACTGTTACGTTCACATTTTGATCAGAAAGATGTTTTTAGGCGAACACAAGATATGATCCTTTTCGCTCTAAGTACAGGTAGTGTTTCTATAGAAGAGTTAAGAGATAGAGCAAGAGATTTTGACCCGAGGATAGGAAGAGCGGCTATGATAGCCGATTATGCACCGTTCGCTTTACAAGGTAAGAAACATCTGACGGTAGAATTGTACAGAGATTCAATCGCAGAGAAGGTTAGAGCGGCAGATCTTACAAGAGTTAGAGCAAATTAAGAACCAAAAGCCTTATAAAAGATGGTGAATCTTTCAAATATCTAATGAAAGCAGTTAATGAGTACTGGGTGAAGTTGAAAACCTTTTCAAAGGAGTGTAGACGGGTTTTGAAGGTGACTAAGAAGCCTAACTGGGAAGAGTATAAGACCGTTACCAAGATTACAGGGATTGGTATGGTCGTAATTGGATTGATTGGTTTCATCATAACAATAATGGGAAAGGCCTTTGGATTATAACATGGAAACGCAAATATTCGTATTAAGGACTACGGCAAACAGAGAAGATCAAGTAGTAGATTTTGTAACGAGTAATGTGCAAAAGAAAAAGTTAGAAGTATATGCGTTAGTTAGGCCGCACGGTATGCGTGGTTACATTTTTATGGAAGCTAAAGATAGGCAGGCGGCAGAAGAAGCTTATATTGGTGTGCCGTACGCTAAAGGGTTGTTAAGGAAGCCGGTTGATTATTCTGAGATCGAAGGTATGTTGGAGCAAGTTAAGATACAAGTTAATATTCAAAAGAATGATATCGTGGAAATTATTACTGGACCGTTTAAGCGTGAGAAAGCGAAAGTGGTTAGGATAGATATGCAGAAAGAAGAAGTTGTTCTAGAGTTGTTAGAGACTGCCATCCCGATTCCTTTAACACTGAAGTTAGATGCAGTGAAAGTTATCAGAAGAGATACTATAGATGAGGAAGAAGATTAGCTATTTCTTAATAATCTCCATTTTTTCACTTCCAAAACTTTTATAAAGAGCCAGATTTTCTCCTCGTGCATGGCAAAAGAAACAGTAGAAGTTTTGATTGAAGGTGGAAAAGCTACAGCAGCACCTCCCCTGGGATCGAGCCTTGGACCATTGAAAGTGAATATTGGGCAAGTGGTTAGCGAGATTAATAATAAAACTTCTGCGTTTAAAGGTATGAAAGTGCCAGTGAAAATTGTTGTTGACACGGAAACTAAAGAGTTTGAAATTTCTGTGGGAACGCCGCCCGTATCTGGATTGATTAAGAAAGAATTGGGTTTGAAAAAAGCGTCAGGTTATCCTAATAAAGATAAAGTGGCAAACATGGGAATGGAAGAAGTGATTAAAGTTGCTAAGATGAAAGAAAGTTCGTTCTTTTGTAATGAGCTTAAAGGTGCAGTGAAAACAGTTATTGGTTCAGCTAACGCAATGGGTATATTGGTTGAAGGTAAGATTGCAGTAGATATTAACCCTGAAATTGATGAAGGGAAGAAAAAAATAAAATTTTATTATTCTAAAAAACCA
>CAYTFL010000072.1:0-4582 GCA_964437105.1 Candidatus Woesearchaeota archaeon
ATGGAGCTTTAAGAGCTGCTCAAAGGTTTGCACATAATAGAAAGGATATCTCTCTTGTTGCATGTAGATGTGAAGACTACAGAAAGGGAATGTTTGCATATAGACGAGGAGTAGACATGATTATGTGTGAGTGTGGCGGAGACATAACATTAGGGAGAATGGTAAGAGAAATACTGGAAGGCTAGAAACAGGAGAAGAAAAAATGGATTTAGAAACAATTGAAAGTAAAATCAACCGTGCAATTAATAATTGTCCGAACGAATTTAATTATGGAACTGCGAGACCTTGGGGAAGAACAAGGATGAGTGCAAGAGCGCGTTTTGCATATGAAGATGCTTATAAAAACTGGTATAAGTTGAGGAGTGAAGTAGTAAGAGAAATTGGTCAGCTTGAAGAAGAAGATTTTAGAAAATTAAGTCAAAATAGTTTTAATAATTTTTTATTAGAATTGAGTGGTAGTGAGTTTAGTCTTATTGGTGAATGGAGTGAAGAGTATTTGACACTTGCCGGGAGACCTTTGTCTTTTTGCTTAGCAAGTCAATTGGCTAGGAGTAGAGATTGTAATGAGAATCTCCCAGATATCTTTAAAGCATTGCCTGCAGAAGTTGTTGAAAAGTATGGTGGAGTTGTTTTAGCTTCTGCTATGATTGGCTGTTTTAGAGGAAGGTCGCCAATTTTGGGTGCTGCTAGTGCATCTCCAGAAAAATTTGGAGTTTTAGAGAAAGAGTTACTATTAGAAGCTATTGCTTATGAACCAAGAGTTGCATTCTATGCTTTTGATGATGTTGTTTTACCAAAAGAACATTTTGGAGAGTATAAAGATTTGTATAGGAGAATTCATTTGGGTTCTAGAGAAGCTTGTACACAAACACTTCTGTTTTTTGATCCAATGCAAATTGATTCTTCTAATGAAAAGTTTCTTGAGGAAATTGCAGACGTTGCAAGAAGAGGAAGGAAGTTTTTTAGAGTTCCTCATATGACATTCAGTAGAGTTGGAAAAGTTTTTAGATACCATTATGAGGTTGTGGACGAAGTAAGGAGATTTGTTAGGGCTGATGATAATGTTTATTCACTATTGAATAAAGGGTTAGCTGGTAAATATGTTGTTGATAAGGCCTTTAGAGGTGAGGCGATTAGAGAGTTTGAAGGAGATAGGTTTAGGGGTTTTGTTGATACTATAATTGATTCTGTAGGAATTATGGAGGTGCTTGAAGATGCAGTGGCTTCAGAGTTTTATTGGAAAAGATCTCTTGGAGATAAAGTGGATTACATTATAGAAAGAGCAAAGTCTTGTGCAGAGGAGAGGTATGAGGCAAGGTTTGGAGGTAAAAAATGAAAGGAAGAATTGAAGAGTTGCCGAGTGGGCTTGTGAAAGTTATTGGTTGGTCAGTTGAAGACATAATAGAAAATATTTCAAGACAATTTGGGGAAGGTGTGGTTAAAGCTTGTCGTGGGAGAGCAGAGGTAAATAAGGGTTTTGGAAGACATTTTAATGATTATTTTACAAAGGGGTTTTTTAGAGTGCATCGTTTAGAGTACTCTTACGCTGAACATGGAGAAATAGCTAGTTGGTTAGCCGCTGAAGAAAAAAGGACTCGTTTAGTTAGGGAAGATGATACTCGTTCTCTCTTGTTTAGATTTTTTGATGCTCCTTATTGGAGTAGTCCTGAAGATATTGAAGTCATAGCTATGTATGTGATGAATCAGGATTTTGATAAGTCGGTTTTACACAAGGATACGATCCCTGGTTTTGCAGAGTTTTTTTGGAGGGATATGCCGATGGTTTATTCAGATGAGACTTTTGCTTTGATTGGTGAGCGTACTGGTTGTTGTTTATGTAAGGAGAATGTGGTAGTAGAAAAAACTTGGTTTAGGAGGTATTTTAATAAGTAACTTTCCAAAATGTTTCAATCTGGTCAATCCTTAACCGAGGATCAATGTCAAACTCTGTTTGTTTACGTTCTCTTTCTAACCAACCTTGGTAAGCGATCATCGCGCCTTGGTCGCCAGCGTACTCCAGTGGTACGGTGTAAGCTTTGGCGTTTCTAGATCTGCACATTTCGTGTAACATTTCAGAGAATCTTTTATTAGCTGCAACGCCGCCAATGAGTAAAACTTCTTCTTTCTCGCAATGGGCTAGTGCACGTTCAGTAACTTCTATCAACATAGCAAAACAAGTTTCTTGTAAAGAAAAGCATAAATCTTCTTTTGATACTCCTTTCCTGTACAGTTGTGTAGCTTTTGTAACCAACCCAGAAAAGTCTACGTCCATGCCTTTAACTTTGTACGGTAACTCTACATATTTTCCGTTCTTAGCAAGCTCTTCAACTTTAGGGCCGCCAGGGAAGCCTAGGCCGATCTCTCTAGCGAACTTGTCTAATGCGTTGCCTATAGCAATTGAAAGAGCTTCGCCAAAGACTCTGTACTTATCTTCGTGGGCTATTACTTGAGTGTTTGCACCTGAACAGAATAAGAAAATAGGGTCAGTAGCTTTTGTGCAATACAAACCGATCTCTAAGTGTGCCATGATGTGGTTGACACCTAATAACTTTTTTCCGTGTTCTTTAGCCAAGGAAACTGCGAAGTCTCTACCTACTATTAATGCAGGAGCTAGGCCTGGAGATGAAGAGTAAGCTATCATGTCAATATCTTTCCAAGATAACTGTGAATCTTTAAACGCTTGCTCTAACACTTTATCCTTTACTTCTTTATGATGGTCAGCCACTTCGTTAGGTATCATGCCGCCTTCAGTTGTAGTGAAAGTTTGGCGAGCGTTCGCTACGATTTTCTTACCGTTGAATATTCCTACACCGAAGGTGTGTGCAGTTGTTTCTATCCCAAGTACTATCATGACGAGGAAGAAAAGGTTGTAGTTTAAAAAAATTGCTTTTTTGGTTTAATTCTCAGACCCATAACGCTTATATAGAGGCAGGAAAAGGCTTTTTGTATGACTTATTATGGAGAATGTTTTAGTTGGTTGGCCAAGGTTAGGGCTGAAGGAAAAGATGTAGATGATGAGCCTAATAAAGAATTTTTAGAGACGTTTTTCTCGTTTAAAAGAGGAGGGACTGGTACTGGAATAGGATTGGGTATATGGATAGGGAAATATTTTGCGCTGCATTATGTTGGAGTAATGACTAAAGTTGATGAGTTGATGGATACTTATGATGTAGTAAGATCTGTGCAAAGAGAGTATGGGTTGGAGAGGATGACTTTGTTTAATACAATGAATGATCCTAGGTTGAAGGTAAGAACGTTTGCTGATAGACATTTGTTGGCTACGATGGCACTAGGTATTGTTGATGTGAAAGGTGGGGATTTTGTTAGGGGGCGTATTAAATTAGGGGAAGTGTATAGTCAGTTGGAGGAAAGAATAGTAATTAAGTATCCGACAGTTAGTCCGTTTGTAGATCCTAGAGTGATTGTGCCGAGTATTGAGCCTTTTAAAGTCTAGTGACAAAAAACTTATAAAGAATTAGAAAAAGGGGCAAAATATGAGTATGTATGTAGGACATTGTGAAGCTTGGAAAAATTGTAAAGATCATTATCCTGTTGATTTAGAGCCTTTGCCAAAAGGTAATGAAGATTTTGAATCTAAACTTTTTGTTATGAGAAGAGGCAATACTAAGGGTTTAGGACTATGGTTAGGGAATTATTTTCCTGAGCAAATCCATGGGTCTCTGAAAGAAATTGATGATGTGCTAGAAACTGTTGATCAGATTAATGGTTATAAAATAAGTAATGGTTTAGAGAGGCTTGCCTTGAGAAATGTTCCTAGTCTAGAAGGTGTTTGTGCTTATGATTTTGAGGATGCAGATCCGTTAACTTCTTTAGCAGTTGGGTTTTATGAAGTGGAGCCAGAGGATCTTGAAGAAAAGATGATTATGTTGAGAAGTTGTTATGTTTATTTGGAGACTATAGTGAATAATAGATATTCTGTGCCTGAGCCTTTTGCTGATGGTGAGACTTGTGTTAGAGTGCCTCTTAGAGTGGAACTGCCTTAAACACTTTTGCTTTCGCTCCAGCCGCTAGGTGTGATTTGAATCAGTTCTGCGTTAGTTCTCATTTCAGTAATGTTTCTTGCGCCGCAGTAGCTTACACCAGATCTTACACCTTTCAAAAGCCTGTCAATGATGTCTTCAACTGGACCCTTGTAGTCTACGTAAGTTGAAACGCCTTCAACGAAGACGTTTAAACGTTCTTTAACTTTTTTACGTTCTAAGTTTTCCTTCCTTTCATGGTTGCTTTCATAAGATGCGCTGCCCATGTAACGTTTGATTCGTTTGCCGTCTTTCAGTTGGATAATTGGGGGAGCTTCGTTCGTTCCCGCGAAAAATGTGCCTGAGTATATGCTTGATGCGCCGGCAGCCAATGCTTTAACTATATCGCCTGGAGTTTTCAGACCGCCGTCAGCGGATACAGGAATGTCATATTTGTTAGCTACGGAAACAACGTCCATGATGGCAGTGATCTGTGGGATGCCTGAGCCGGAAATTATTCGAGTTGTACAAACGGGGGATGGGCCGATGCCTACCTTTAAGCCGTCAGCGCCTGCGTCAATCAAATCTTGGGCGGCTGCAGC
>CAYTFL010000073.1:0-1679 GCA_964437105.1 Candidatus Woesearchaeota archaeon
AGTTTTTAGCTAAAGTGTTTAAGAAGAAAGGGTTGGGGTTGTGTATAACTGATCATAACCAGATTAAGGGCAGTGTTGAATTGTGTAAACAGAAAGATGTGTTCACTATACCTGGTATCGAAGTGACGAGTAAGGAAGCTAAAGATATTTTGATATACTTCTATGATGTGAATGATTTGGTAGCATTCTGGGAAGAGAAGGTTAAGTTTAACATTATACCGAATAACATGTTGAAGTTGAACAGGACGGAGTTGAGTTATTATGAAATTTTGGAAACGATTAAAGATTATAATGGAGTAAGTTTTCTTGCGCACCCGTTCACCATCATGCCTAAGCAAGCTGGGCATTTGTTGCGTGACCCGTACTTTGTTAGAAAAGTTGATGGAGTGGAGTCGCATAACTTTACCGTGGGGAAGTATAGGAAGACGATGAGGGCGGTGAGTAAACTGAATAAACCGATCATTGCAGGGTCGGATAGCCATGGAGTGTCGTCATTTAACACGCTAACAGGTAGTTATTGTAATGATGTGGAAGGGTTTCTCAAAGATGTGTTAAGGCAAAGGAATGTTATATTCTTTAAAAGGAAGAATCAAGTGCATAGGAAGATGGATCAGATGAGGACGATTAAAGGGAGTATTGGGATGGGAGAGCATAAGTTGCACATGCCTAAGATATTACGTAATATATGATGAGGATTAATACTGCTAATAGTAAAATTGCGCCCAAAATGTATTTGTAGATTTCAAACTTCTTACCCTTGAAGTTGGGTAGTTTAACACTGCTTATCATTAAGTAAGAAAGTAAAAGAGTTATGGCTGAAGCTATGTCTTCGCGGATAGTAATGCCTGACAAAATTATAATGGCGATGATTAGTGCGAATACTGGAGTTGGTAGGCCCACGAAGTGTTTGCCTGAAGGTAAGGTGTTGAACTTGGCTAGACGCATTATGCCGGTTACTACAACAAATGAAGCGATGACTATAGCTACCCAGTTTGTAGTGAAAAAGTTGAAGTAGATTAGGATGGCGGGTGCGATCACAAAAGATACTGCGTCCGCTAAAGAATCGAGTTGTAAGCCGAACTTTGAAGTGGCGTTAAGAGATCGGGCCAGAGTGCCGTCAAGTAAGTCAAAGACTAGTGCTAATAAGATTGCTATAGCTGCCAAAGTGTAGTTTGAAGATATGCTTAACAAGATTGAGGCAAAACCGAGTACTAAGTTTAAGATAGTAACTGCGTTAGGTATGTGTTTGCGTATCATTTGTACGTTGCGATTATGTCTCCACCCTTAACCTTATCGCCTTTGTTTACTATAAGCTTTACTGTTGTAGGAAGGATTAAAGTTACCTGGCTACCAAGGTTGATCAAGCCTATGCGCTGACCCTTGGCTAACTTTTCTTTCTCTTTAACGTAACATTCAATTCTTCTTGCTAAGAACCCGGCGATCTGGATAACCTTTACTTTTCCTAACTGTTTGTTTGTTATAAGGATTTCATTCTTTTCGTTAACTAAACCATTTTCAAATGTATTAACAGGTAAAAACTTGCCTTTGGAGTAAGTAACCTTGGTTACTTGGCCCTGGATTGGTGAACGGTTAATATGTACGTTGAAAGGGCTCATGAAGATTGATATAATGTAACAGTCCTTTGCAACGTCATGCGTTAAAGTGTTGATCTTGCCAAC
>CAYTFL010000073.1:1689-4512 GCA_964437105.1 Candidatus Woesearchaeota archaeon
TTTACCTTCCGTATTGTCAATAACGATATAGTCACCCTTCTTAACTTTCTGTTTCCCTTTTACTTTCTTTATTTCTACAATCTTACCGTCAGCTGGGCAAACAATATTTTTCCCATCAGGAATCTCTCGGTAAGGGTCGCGTAAAAAGTAGTATCTGTGGAAAAAACAGAATAGTATGTAGAATGAAGCTAGTACTGCTGCGCCGAATAATATGGAATTCATAGTACTTAAATAAAAGTCTCTGTTTAAATCTCTATTGAAAAAAATTGAATCACTTCTTTTTTAAGTAAATCTCGATCGTTGAGACTCTTACCTGCTTTCCTTCCTTGTTCTGAAACTCTTCACTGTTAATAATAATGTTGTGAGAGTTTACTTCATCGTTCAGGAAGCGTTTCATGGAAACTTCAGCTATGTCTACAGCCTTTGAGATGAACTTGCCCCTGGCTTTTACTACTACTTCGTCTGCTTTTAGTGTAGTGAACTGCATAACGACCCCTGTTACATAGTTCATGAAAGGTTTAGTCCCTACGAAAATGGTGTTGTCGGCATTCTTTTCCATTGTTCCTCCGTTGATACTTGCCCCTCGCACAATCTCCCCTTCGGTAGTGCATAAGGGTTTACTCCTCTTTTTGCATTAAGCGAGTAATATAACCTGCGAGCACGTTACGGAGCTTCTTGGATGGGATATTTACGAATTTTGGTAGAATTTCTTTATTTTCGTCAAATGTCGGTTTGAAGCTGGCTCTATGTTGATTTACTAATTTGTTCCCTGTCCTCTTTATCATCGTGGTTTTTATTCGTCCCATCTATAGTATATTATTATTTGAGAATATATAAAGGTTTCGGGGTCTAAAAATAGGGTTATTTTGCTGCGCTGCCATTCTTTAATTCAGTATCTTCCACAGAAGCTCTTGGAGAAATTGTAGTCTGGCCTTTATACACTCTACGATGATTTAATGCGCAAGGAACACCCAAGATCTCTTCAGCTGCCTGAGAAGCAGAGTTTTGAGCAGTTTCAACATCATAGCCACGTAACCATTGGCTGAAAAAAGTGGCTGCCCAAGCATCACCAGCACCAAGCCCCATCGGCTTAGCTCTTTTACGGCGACCAGGTTTATAAGTATGTTTTCTACAACCATTACCAGAAACTTTGTGGTGGACAATTGAACCATCCTTATCACGAGTTTCAGCAATTATCTCCAATCTATCACTTTCCTCAAAAAGATCTTCTAAATTTCTAGTGCCCATACCACCGCGGACAGTTTCAGCTTCTTGTCTATTAAGAACCAATGCTCTTGTTAAGGGTAGCATCTCTTCAAACCTTGTTTGATCAAAAGTATAGTCTTTGCGGCAAAGGTATCTGCCAGGGTTGTAAAGAACAACACCCTCTGGTCTACGATCTATAAACCTTCTTGCAATGTCAAGACCAAGGTCAGGAAATGTTATTGGTAAGGCAAGAACGTCATGCAATGCTAAAATATCATCAGAGATTTCTAATGTATCAAAACGGTCAGCTATATTAGGTTCCCAGTAGACGATAGGTTGCAATCTTCTTCTTTTACGCCTTCTACTACCTCTCATCCTATAACGAGGCTTCTGTCCAGGGAAGTCTACAACTGCACAGCGAGGTAAGCTACCAGCATAACCTTTAAGCGCCATCATATTAACACCTAACTTATCACGTAATATAGCTTTAACATCTCTTGATTCTCGATCAGTACCATAAACACTTGCAACAGTAACAGCGTGAACTGGACGAAGGTACTGTGTCCATGTTAAGGCAGTGCCACCATAGTCATGGTGAACTGCATCAGTAATATTATTTCCTTGCAATATTGATGATCTTGCCGCACACGCAATAACTTCATCAATACTTATGCCAGGCCTATACAGCCTATACCTATCTTCATGATCTACAATAATAACAGTATCTCTAACTAAATTACCAGGTAAAAGAATGTTTCTTTGAGCCATCCTATGTTTGAGGAAAAACGTTTAGTTTAAAAAACCTGCGGTTTTGAAAAAAGACAACAAATCAGTTGAAAAGGCGTAATTCTTCCAATACATTCTGTGCGTAGATGGAATCTTTGAGGACAACCACTCTAAATCTACCCTTACGCTCAATAATGTCAGTTAGTTCGCTAAGGTCAAGGTTTTTTCGGTGTTTGTTAGCCTTGAAAAAGTCGTGAATGGCTTGGTTAATCTTAGCGTCACCGTAAAAGCTAAAAATCAAGTCTCCCATGATGTTAACGTTCCAGTGTATGTTTGGATCTTTAGAAACTGTACCTTTTATTCCTATGCTAGAGTTGTAGTTGAAACAGTATTCGTCAATTCCGCTCTTTGAACCGTAGACACAGTAAAATTTACTCTTTAACTTCTTCAAAACTTGTTTCTCTTTCAAAGGATAAAGTAATGGCCACCAAGTGTGGTGACAGTGCATCAAAATGTTTTTGTCTGCGCCAAAGAATTCGTTAAAGAAATCTAACAGTTCCATAAAGTATTGGTCTAGGTCAGCATAAGAAGTGAAATCGAATGATAAAGAGTCGCCATCATTCTTCAGCTCCAATAATTTGTTAATAGAATGTTTCTTTTGTCGAGTGTAACTTGATAAGATTAAGTCAGAGAATAAACTAACTTGTTTAATCCATTCAGTGTTAAGCATATACTTTTTCTTTTCGCATACGATGATGTCCTCTTTCATTAAACGGTTTAGTTCCTTGTGAACGGACTGGTAAGAAACTGATTCGTTAAAACTGGATTTAATCCTTGAACGTAATTCCTTTACAGTTAAAGGGAACTCTGAGCTTAATAGGAAGATTATCT
>CAYTFL010000074.1:0-4512 GCA_964437105.1 Candidatus Woesearchaeota archaeon
GTTTCCCAGCTCATGATCTGTTGCTGTTTATTACCTAACATGCTAACGTTCTTTAGTAACGAAATTATGTTGTCAGAGATTCGTATATCTTTAACGCAATGTTTGATTTCGCCATTCTCAATGTAAAATGTGCCGTCCCTAGGTATTGTGGAAAAGTCGCCAGTACTATAATTGTTAAACCTTGTGTAAAATAAGTTGGTAATGTACAAGCCTTTCTTAATGTTAGAGAATAGTTTATCTTTTGAATACTTACCTTTGCTTAACACTGTGTTATGAGGCTCCGGAGAAATGATTCCTGCGTTGCCAGTACTTTTTCTTTTATACTTCTTTGCAGTGGAAGTGTTGTGTAAGTAATTCTTTAATACTCCGTTTTTGATAATAGTAGTTTTTTTGGTAGGGTGGCCTTCAGCGTCAAACCTTGCGCAGTTGTAGCCGTTAGCTAAAGTGCCGTCATCGGTAATTGTAACATTGTTGTTAGCTACTTTTTTACCTTGTTTGTTCAAGAAGGATAAGCCTGATTCTACAGAAAAAATTGAAGCAGATGCGCCGATGTGATCTAAAATGTTTGCGAAGGCGAAAGGTTCGAATATGACTGTGTACTTTCCCTTTAACGTTTTCCTTGGTTTGTTAGATTCTTTCGCGATATAAGCGGCGTGTTCAGCAGCTTTTTGGTAGTTTAATCCGTTTAAGTTCCTTGACACCGTTGTTTGATGGCCAGTAGCATGTTTGTTCAATAATGATCGTATGGAGAAGTATAAGCTAGTGCCTTGATCTTTAATTCTTACTTTGTTGGAAGTTTGTAGATATTTTGTAGTAACGTTGCGCTCTAAAGTGCCGTTAGCTTGCTGCTTACCAACTAGATCTATGCTTTGTTTGACTATATCTACCATCTCTTTGTCCATGTTTAATATCTTTTTATCAAAACAAGTGTTCTTTCTGTACTTGAAAGGGCCTTTAGCAATTCCTTTGTAATCGTGGTTAGGTTGTAACTGGTTGATTATCTGTAAAGATTTCTTTGCTAAAGCTTTTGCGGCAGGCTTGGTAAGTGTCTTTAGTGAAGTGTTGAGTAAACGTTGGTCTTTTGCTATGAAAACGTTGATAGATTGGTTAACTTTTGTTTTTGTGGTAGTAATTTTGTTTTTACTGAACTTGATTGAAGTGTTTTGGTTGTCGATGGCAGTTAACACTACATCATCGGCACCTTTCAGTTGTTTCATTAAGTAGTTGGTTAGTTCTTTCATTTTATCCTTAAACCTCTTAACCGTATTGAAGGTCCGCCTAGAGTGACAGGAATGGCTTGCATTGGTTCGCCTTTACCGCAGGAGCCGGCGTGCAGTTCTAAGTTGTTTGCTACAGCATCGACAGCGCTCCACAGGCTTTTTGTTGTGACTTCGAGTACAGGGTTTAGAAGAGGTTTAGTTATCTTACCGTTTTCTATCAGGTAACATTCTGCGCCTGTATACTTAGCGTTTTTTCTACGATCGTCAATGTTCCATTCCATAAAATTTTTGATGTAAACACCTTTCTTGATCCCTTCAAACAGTTCTTCTTCCTTGTATTTGCCAGGCTTAAGGTAAGTGTTGGACATGCGTACGATGTTTTCTTTATCATAATCTGATACGCGGGAAGAGCCGTTACTTTTAGTTTTCATTGCGTATGCAGTTTCTCTGTTGTGTAAAAATTCGTTAATCTTACCATTCTTTACTAGATACTTCTTTTTTGCTTTAACGCCTTCATTGTCGTAAAGGTAAAAGCCGTAGCTGTTCTTGATAGTGGGATCGTCTATCACTGTAACGTGTTTTGAGCCGATCTTTGTTTTAAGCAGATCTTCAGTGATGAAAGATTCGCCGGCCTGTGCAGCTTCCCTTCCCAAGATTCTGTCTGCTTCGTACGGGTGGCCTGCACTTTCGTGGACCATTATGCCGGTAACTTGTGGGCCGCAAACGATAGGTAGCTTTCCTTTAGGAGATTTTTTGCCTTTAGTTAGCATTTTGTGCATGCTAGTGATTTCATCGTGAAATATTT
Organism: Candidatus Woesearchaeota archaeon; assembly: GCA_964437105.1. GTDB lineage: Archaea > Nanobdellota > Nanobdellia > SCGC-AAA011-G17 > GW2011-AR17 > CAYTFL01. The sequence goes on from CAYTFL010000074.1 coordinate 2,026, forward strand.
GGCGCAAGTTCCAGTTTTTTACCTGTTCAAAGCCGCCAGCGGCACCCCAGCTCCAAAATCTTTGCGCAGCTTTGTTATTCTCTACGACTGTTAAGAAATAGTACATGCTTACTTTTGGTATAAGTGAAGTTATGTTAGTGCCTAAAGAATTGACTATATGTTCAGTGGTTTCAGTGTCTGAGTATGATACAAAGCGGTTAGGAGTGTTAACATTGTTGCAGATGATGGCTTTCTCTGCCTCCTGTAACTCTATGATTCGTTCTTTCATACTAATGTCTGAAAGTTTAACCTTTTGTTTCACTGAATATTTCTTCTTGTTAGGTCTATCTTTAGCTAGGAAAGTGTCTTCGCCCAAGTCTTTTGTGGCTTTTGTTGTGGTAATAGCCTGTTTGATGGCTTTCTTTAGCTCTGAACGATTAGTTTTGTTACTGGATATGAAGCCGAGTTTGTTGTTGATTATGAATCTCATGCCTAAACCTGAAGATTCTTCAAAGGCAGTAGCTTGGATAACGCCGTTTTTCATCACGATGTTGTTAGCTTTAACAGATTCTAAGCGGGATTCTGCGTAGCTAGCGCCTAACTTTTCGGCGTAACGTAAAGAAAATAAGGCAAGGTCTTCCATTAGGTTTTATTAGGTCGTTTAACTTATATAGTTTGTGTTGAAATGTGTTGTTACTCTAACATTTATTTTAGTGTTGTCACTCTGGTAACAATGTATTTAAAAGGATTTGTTTGTTGTAAAAACTATATTTCCTAATGTATATTTTATGAAACAAACGTATATAAACGATGCCAACACATGTATTGTATACCTAATTTTTGGGGAGGTGAACGAAGTGACAGAAGTAAAAAGTAGTATCAAAACTATAATCGAAAAGTTGACAACAGAGACAAAATCAGTGTTTTCTGATAAGGTTTTTAATTTAGCGGCAGACATTGGAATCGGAGAAATTCTTGTGCAAGATTCTTTGAATGAGTTAATGGAAGAGAATTTTATTGCAGAGCCGATGAGAGGAGTTTTGAAAAGGGTTTAAACTAGTTTTATTATGAAATCACGAAGGATTTTTATCCTTTTTATGGTTTCTATTGCTTCTTTTTCATTAATATCTTTACCATAGTAGTTGATTTTGTTTCTTAGTTTCCTCAAATCATCAAAATTATCTGCTTTTTCACTTTCAAGAATAACTTCCTTTAAGAAAGCGGTGTAGCATTCGTGATTGTAAACCTTAAATCCTTTCTTTAGTGCTAAGACTTCAAGTAATTCACGTAGAGAATCGTAAGCTAAAGAGATCTTTGATGCAGCTGTGCTTTGATTAAGAGGCAGTAATTCCTGTGATATCCATTTGTTCTCACTTGTTTTAACTAAAGCTTTTATCATCTCTAAATCAGGGTTTACACTTTTAGCGATCCTTTTTCTGGAACAATCCTGCCAATCGATCATAATTTAACCCTCCCTCTAAGAATATATCCGTTTAGTATGTTGTTTGTAAGCTCTTTACTTTTGATAGCTTTTACTGATTCAAAAAAGAAAGGTTGAATGTTTCTTTTGAGTTTCTTTTCAAATTTTGTTAAATCGATATGTTTTTTGTGTGAGACTATAGCGATATCAATGTCAGAATCGATCTTTGTTTCACCTTTAGCTAATGAGCCGAATAAGATTATGGTAGGGTCTAGAAGTTTCTTTTCAAGTTCATTTAGTAATGGAGAGAGTTTGTTTTCCCAGTATATTCTTGAGAGCATTATGAATTGTTTATTTTCTTTATTTGCTGAGAAGAGAATATGGTTGAATTGAGTCTCAGAGCGAAGAATCTCCTCTTTTTTGTACTGTTTTAATATTTTTGAGGCTGTAGGTGGTGAGATCTTCATTAATCTAGCGTATTCTCTTACATGGATCCTTCTATAACAGTCTTCAAAGAAAGGTTTAAGCTTGTTAATTTCTTTTAACATGTGTTTATTTGAGTTAACAGTTGTTTATATAGTTTTTGGTTTGCTGTTGAGGCTAAACATATAGAATATACTTACGAATTTACAAAAATTATATAAAGGCAAGTCTAAACAAGTACTAAGATGGAGGATGCCTTAGCAGAGAGAAAAGAGAAAGTACTTTCTTATTTTGGTGATGTAAAAAAGAAGACTAACTGGATCATTTATGGTCTTCTTGCAATAATTGCGTATTATGGTTATGTTATTAGAACAAAGAATTTAGGTTATCTTATAGATGTCACAACTGGAAAATATATTCCTTCTGACCCGGATGCAATTGGTATATTACGTTATGTAGAGTATGTAGTGGAAAATGGTGCGTTGATGGAAGTGGATTTTATGCGGTTCTATCCTACGGGGTTTGGTGATTCTGTTGGGTCTTTGGCTGAGTTCCAAGTTTTATCGCATCTGATAGCCTTATGGTACAAGTTTCTTAACTTCTTTAACGCTGCAGTTACTGTACAATATGCAGACGTTATTTATCCGGCCGTTGCGTTTTCTATT
>CAYTFL010000075.1:0-3208 GCA_964437105.1 Candidatus Woesearchaeota archaeon
TAAATTGGCCTTCATCACGGTAATATTTAGACTGTTCAAGTGCTGCGTGAATCAGAGAAGGGTGTAGTTCTTGAACTAGGCCTTCTTCAGAATCAAGAGTGCCTTCTTTTACTTCATTTCTAGCAGCAACCAAAACTTTTAGACATTTCAAAGTAAAATTGATAATAGAATGATCTTTATAATACCTAGTTTGAAGAATTATTTACCTAATCAGTTGAAGTCAGCCAAGGTTTGTTGAGTTTTTGTACCTTTAATCGTATCTACTATTACTTGGAAATCTTCTTTCATGCGTTGAAACATTTCGGGGTTCCTGCCGCTGTATAAGTAAGAAGCAGGGTGAATGATAGGAATTACTTGGACAGTTTTGTTAGCAATTACAGTCGGGAAAACTTTGCCTCGAATGCTAGTAATACCTTTCTTATTGATGATCCTTTCGGTTGCGAAGTTGCCAATAGTGACAATGACTTGAGGTTGCATAGTAGAGATTAGTTGATCTAAGCGTTCCCTACAATTGGTCAACTCTTCTTTGTTAGGGTTGCGGTTGTTTGGTGGTCTGCATAGTAAAGTGTTAGTGATAAAGATATCTTTTCTTGTTAAGCCCACAGATTCTAAAAGTTCTGTTAATATTTTGCCGGACATGCCGCAGAAGGGAATGCCCTGCTTATCTTCGTTTGCGCCTGGAGCTTCACCTATGAATAATATCTTAGATTCAGAATTACCGTCGCCAAAAACGACTTGAGATCTGTTATCCACTAACTCAGAACATTTGTTGCAAGTTTGGTACTTATCTTTTAATTCTTGGAATGACATTGTCAAGCCTTTTTTACTATCTTGGCAGGTTTAACCTTGCTATTATTCTTCCTTGGAGCACCCTTTGGGGGTGTATAAACAAACCAGTCGTTCTTAGTAATTGGGTGAAAGTGGTCAGCTTCTTCAACCAAGATCTTGGCAGTCGTTTTTTGAACCGCAGCAATCTCTACACGGACACCTTCACTTTTTAAGTGCCTTACCAATTCTACGTAGTCTGAATCGCCGGACATAATAATAATCGTGTCTACTTTAGAAGATAATTGTGTTGCCTTAATAGACAAAGGAATGTCAGCAGATTTGTGGCAAGGTACGACAGAGCCATAATAGTTTTCGTGTAAACGTTCAGCAAATTTAGCAGAAATACTCTTACCTTCCCTAAAATAGATTAGGCGGTTAAGTCCTCTACTGCTTAATAGCTTAGGAATAAGTGTGTCAAAGTTTATCATTGCAGCAGTTGTGCCAGCTTCCTCATGGATACTGCGCTCAATATTGTTACCGTCACATAAGATTGCGACAGATTGGTTAATTATAATCTTTTTCGTTACCATATTGCTTAGATATCTTAAGTACTTTTTAAACTTTGGTATTTTAGGAATAGAAAGATTTATATAATTCCTGTGCATTAAATATATTATGTGGGAACACAAGGAGAAAAAATGTCAACAATAACTCTATCAGTATCTGAAGAACTTAAGTCAGAAATGGAAAAATCTAAATTCATAAATTGGTCTGCTGTTGCAAGGGAGGCAATTAAAGAAAAGGTTACTCAACTAAAAATACTGAATAGTATAACTTCCAAATCGACACTCACAGAAAAAGATGCACTTGAGTTAGGAAAAGAAATTAACAAAGCTATGCATAAGCGATACAAAAAAATGAAATAGGGAGCTTATCATGGAATTAGTTGTTGATGCCAATGTATTGTTCGCAGCCCTTATTTCTTCTCAAGGTAAAACAAGAGAACTTTTGTTTCGTGAGGCTCTTATTTTTTATGCCCCTGATTTTATTTTTGAAGAGATTGAAAAATACTCTGATACTATCATTAAAAAGTCAGGTTTAACTAAAGAAGGATTAGACCTAGTTCTAACAATTTTATCTTCTAGAATTAAGATCGTTTCTTATGACGAGTTTAGTAAGTATATACCTAAAGCTGAAAAGATTTGTCCTGATCCAAATGATGTAGAGTACTTTGCAGTTGCGCTTATGAAAGAGATTTCAGTTTGGTCAAATGATCAACTTTTGAAAGAACAAAGTGAGATTAAAGTCTATTCAACGACAGATTTACTTAAGAGATTTGATTAATTATGCTTTCTTTATAACTGGGCCGGAAGGTGTGTCGTCTATTATATAACCTTTTTTCTGAATTTCATCCCTAATTTTGTCAGCATCGTCCCAATGTTTGTTCAATCTTGCATGTTCGCGCTTTTCCAAGAGTAAAGCTAAGTCCTTAGTAACCTTAACTTCTTTGATTTGGTCTAATCTTAAACCTAGAACTCTATCAAATTCCAAAAGTTTGTCGTACTTGATAGTGTTGTTGACCTTAGGATCTTTTAACATGTTCCAAGCTGCAGCCAATGCTTTAGGCATGTTAACATCGTCGTTGATAGCAGTCTGGAAGTCTTCAATGTAAGTTTCTGCATCTTTATCGCCTACGTCAGGACGTTGTAATAGTTCTAAAACTTTGTTTTGTAGCCGGTGTAAACCGTTCCTTGCGCTATCCAAACCGTCGTAAGAGAATGTTAGTTGCTTTCTGTAATGCGTGCCTAAACAGAAGTATCTGTAGACTAAAGGATCGTAACCTTTCTCCTCTAATGTGTCAAGGATTAAGAAGTCGCCCTTAGACTTGCTCATTTTCTCTTTATCTAGTACCAAGAAAGCGCCGTGCATCCAGTATCTTACCCAAGGATGTTTTTTGAAAGCTGCTTCGGCCTGTGCTATTTCGTTAATATGGTGAGTTTGCGCTAAATCTTCACCGCCAGTGTGGATGTCAAACTGTTCACCCAAATAATGTGAAGACATGGCAGAACACTCTATGTGCCAACCCGGGAATCCTTTTGAAAATTTTGAGTCCCATTGCATTAAATGGTTTTTATGTTTGCCCACGGCCTTGAACCAAAGTACAAAGTCTTGTGGATTCTTTTTTTCTTTATCAATCTGTACCCTTGCACCAGCTTCTTGATCTTCTAACTTTAACCTTGCTAGCTCACCATAATGTTGATCTTTACTAATGTCAAAGTAGACAGCGCTGTCAGAGTCGTAAGTGAAGCCGTTTTCCTTTATCTTTTCTATCATACTGACCATCTGTGGAATGTGTTCAGTGGCTTTACACCAGATGTCTGGGTCTTGAATGTTTAACTTGTTTAAACTGTCTTTGAAATGTTTAGTGTATTTTTCTGCT
>CAYTFL010000075.1:3218-4468 GCA_964437105.1 Candidatus Woesearchaeota archaeon
TTAAGCATGGATTCTTTGGTAACATCTAAGTTTTCGCGTTCCAAAGCTTTCATCATTTTATCATCGCCAGCGTCAGCGTCAGAAGTTAGGTGGCCAACGTCGGTAATGTTCATTACATGTTTTACCTTGTAACCGTTGAACTTCAAAACTCGTTTTAAGATATCGTTGAATATAGCAGTCCTTAAGTTTCCAATGTGTTGGTAGTTGTAAACGGCTTGCCCAGAGAGTCTATAGCGACACTTTGTTTGGCCCGCAACTGTATACCTTCACATTTTTCCCTTCCCTTGGAGAGAATGTCTCTTTTCTCCTTGTTAATGTGTTATACACTAATAATTGCATACCGGTAGAAAAAGTCTTGTTCTTTATAAAATTTTAGATAAGACATACTTCTTGACGAAGTAATAACAAACGCTTGCCAAGATTATGATAAAAATGATAGCTAAAGTGAATCTTAATGAATAAAATGCCCAAGTTTGAAGCTTCCAAGTAAAAGTATATACATTATCTCCGCAAGGACCTACACAAACAGGATTCCTGACCAACCAAATGATATATGATTGCGAAAAGATTATTAATACTATGAATGAGATAATCTTTGCCTTTGTTAACTTGAAGATATCTTTCATATTTTCCATAGGGTATAGCTAATTTATATTAATATCTCATCTTGAGTTTAACTAGGAGTAAGTGGAACAGGGTATTGGGCGCCGCCAATATATTTTATTCTTGGATATTCTACCTTTTTACAATGCTTAACCCAATTGTCAGGACCTTCTTGAGAATAATCTAACCCTTCAAGAAGTTTTTTAGCGCCTGGAGATGGATCTCTTGCAAAGCAAGAAAGAGTTAGTGAACCTGGAGTGTTACGGAAGTTTCTAAGTTCCCAATGGGCTTGCACGGTATCAAACAAACTTTCTGCAACAAAGAATGCTGCATCTGGTTCTGTTAATTGAGTAGATAGTGCAAAATGATAAATTTTTATCTCTTTTTCATCAAAAGGTTGAGGGCCGGAGTAAATGTAGCCAAGCGCTATACCGTCACGTTGTGCAAGGTGGTAGCAAGTGTCGCCAACAGAAGATTTTTCCAAAACATCGGCTAAAGCTGTAGGCATGTCAAGGTAACGACTAGGTTCAGAGCTTTGAAGAATTCCAGCTATAGCTTTTAACTCTACACCCGAATCTTTACCGACAATTCTTATTGAGACTATTCCCATAAAACGTGAGAGTTATGTCAGGTTTTATAAAGATTTT
>CAYTFL010000076.1:0-4419 GCA_964437105.1 Candidatus Woesearchaeota archaeon
AAGAAATGAGAAAGTATATTGTGTGGTTGTTTATTGCATTGTTGTTAGGGGTTGGATTAGGCAGTGCTATGTTCTACTTTTTTATATTTGAAGAAAAGATTGTTATGCAAACGGATGTAAATTTTGTTAGTGACGGAGAGATGGGGTTTAACCTAGATGATGATAAATTGCACTTTGGTGATGTGCCCACCAATTCTCCATACGCTTACAGAGAGATGAATTTTAGTAATGTGTATTCATATCCTGTTGTTGTTAGTATTAAAGCAGAAGGAGAGGTTGCAGATTGGGTATTGTATGAACTTGATGAAGTGTTATATGAAGATGGATTAAGTTTTTCTTTAGATCTTGAGGAAACAAGAGCTGTGCGGTTCATCCTTTCAGCTAGCGATTGGGATGTTGAAGAAGGGTTTTATGAAGGTAGCTTTTTTATCATTGTAAGAAGAGAGACTTTTTTAGATAGGTTTTTATAATTTGTAGGTATGGGAATAATGATGGATAAGAGGTTATTTTTAGGGTTGCTGGCGCTTATGTTGTTAGCTGTATCTTTAGTAAGTGTGGTTCTTAGTATGTATATGATGTCTTATTCAGAGATTACTGGAGGAGTAGTGAGTAATGTTGGGACTGTTGGGTTTGTACAGAGTGGAGTGGCCGGGATTAGCGTGATGAATGAAAACATTGTGTTAGGCTCTGGTTATTTTGAAGAAGATTGTGAAGAAGATTATGCTGTAATAGGTTCTGATGTTCTGGAAAGTAGTTGTTGGGTTAACACTTCTGCAGTAACCTTGTCCCCTGTTTATCATAGAGTGGAAAATAGTGGTAATGCGATGGTGGAGTTAACCGCGACAACAGTGTTAGAAAGTGCTGGCGAGTTCTTTTGTGAAAGGGACTGTGAGAATGAAGCGGCTGTGTATTTGAAAGGTTTGAATGGTGAAGATGTTCAAACGGTTTGACTGAAGATTATATGTTGTTTCTTTCTAATGAAGGGAGTGAAGAAGTTAAACTTTGTGAGGAGTTAAATTATGCTAATAATGGTGATGTGATTGATGTAGCTGTGAGGATGCATGTGCCGAAAGATGTTTCTATGGGTGAGAAAGAGTTGACGATAGTGTATGAAGCGATAGTATTGTAGGTTTATATAAAAAGAATACCATAAGTTTTAAATAGTATCATAGAAAAAGTTTTTTTATGAGACAAGCGAGAGAACATTGTACGCCGTATATGACTTTTTATGAGAATGGGGTTTTAGCTTTGATGAATCAGGGATGGCCTCGTAATCGTCAAGGTTATTTAGATGAGGAAAGGACTAAAGCTATGTTAATGAGAAGAAGTAATATTCTAGGGGATGAGGTTGTTAGTCATAAGATTGGTTCTAATGGAACTTCGTCAATGGCTATACAGTTTAGAAGGTTTGAAGGTGACAATGATGAGTATCCTATTTCTGCTGAGAAAGGTGCGTTAGTAGTAGAAGCTTTAACCTTTTTTCGTACAACTCCTCCTGATTGTTATAAGTTTCGCATTTTTGATCCTAGGACTGATCCAGAAAGATATCCAGAAAGGTATTTGAGAGTTGTAATTTATCATGCGTTAGCAAGGCAAGGTGGAGAATATTTTGGGGCAAGATTACATAAGGGTCGGTTTATTGGCGTGCCTGAAGTTTTAACAGATCTGAAAAAGTTAGTGAATGGAAATGAAGGTGAGGTTAGTCTCCATTCTGGAGGTTATTTTGCAGGGAAACCTTTTGCTGAAGGTGAAGATCATGTGCCTTTGAGAAGATCTGCCGTTTTAAGAAATAGGCAGTGGTGCGTTAGTTCTTTAGAAGAAACTCTTTGTAGAGTTTTGGAGCATGTTCGTTTTGGTGAAGCTGTAGAAATTTTTAGGCATATTGGAACTTTAGGAGATAGAAATTATAGGCTTGATGTAAAATCTAGAAAAAAGAATCCTATGATTGAATTACCTTATATAGCGAGTGAGTTAAGAGATCGTTTTGCTGAAGTACATTATTTGCCGGTAGTTAAGGCAATGGCAGCAGTAGCTAGAAAAGATGAAGATATGAAGAAGTTGTTAAGGGTTATTTGAAAATCTTTCGAATAATCTGAAAAATCTTCGGTTTTTTTTGGTGAAGGTTTATTAATTTTTAAGGGATTTAATGTTTGGAGGTGGTTTTCTTTAGATGAAAAGATTAGGGAATAAGGAAAAAGAATTGATTTATGAACTTATTAGGGGAGGTGAAAGTTTGAATGCGATCTCTAAAATTTCTGGTAGAGGGAAGTCTACGTTATATTATCATTATAGGAAAATTCTACCTAAGAAAATAAAACCTGTTTGTATTCCTTTTGATGAAGATCTTTTTATTGGTGAATTGGTGGGTCTATTTGTTGGTGATGGTTCTCTCTTTTATGATAAGAAAACAAATAATTATGTTATACGCTTCTTTTTTAATGTTACAGAGAAATCTTTTGTTGATGAATTGTCATTGTTGTTTGAAAATAAGCTTTGTAAGAAGCCAGCTGTTTATAGGGCTAAAAATGTTATGGTGGTTAGGTATTATTCTAAAGTACTTTATGATTTTATTATGAGTTATGTTGGATGGGGGGTCTCTCTCAATTCTTGTGGTTATAATAAAAAATCTAGAACGGTGTATCTTAAGGATCGGTTTTATTCACCAGAATTTAAAAAAGGGTTTTTAAAAGGCTTTCTTGATAGTGATGGCTATTTCTCTCCAAGTAAAACGACTTTTGATTCTTCATCTTGTAGGATTATGGAACAGACAAAAAATTTCTTGTATGATTTGGGTTATTCTGACTTCCATTTTTCTTTTCGTGAAGATAAAAGACCAAATAGGGTAGGGATGTATAAAATTTATGTTAGGTTGTCTGAGAGGAAGAAATTAACTTTAGAAATTAATCCTAGAAATAGGGTAAATTTTGTAAAATAAGGAATGCGCAGGCCGGGATTCGAAATTCCGAGTAGACTTCGAAAAGGCCACTTCCCGGATCTTCGGCTTGGAAGGCCGAAATATTCGCCGTCTGTACAAAGACTCTAGCCATTGTACTACCCACGCATACGTTTGCAAATTAATCTTACTCTTTATAAAATTTTCATTTTTGCACTTTTAGAAAAAGGGAAATGTTTATATAGGTTCTAAGGTATGGTGTAGTAATATAATAGAGGTGTATGTAATTGGCGAATCCACAATTGGTGAGTTTTATTAAGAAATCTAGGGAGAAGGGGAATAGTACGGCCCAAATTAAAGAGGTGCTTCTAAAGAAAGGTTGGTCAAGTCAGCAAGTAAGTGAAGCGTTCACGGCAGCTTCTACAAGTTCGCCAGCTAAACCAATAGGTGGTAAGTCTACAGCTAAAGATGATTCTTTTCTTAAAAGTAAAGCTTTCTCGGTTGGTGTAGGTATATTATTGTTGATAATTGCAGCAGTTATTGCAGTTGTTTTCGTTTTTCCAGGCGATGATGTTGAATGTTCATACAATTCTGATTGTGCTGATGATGAAGAATGTGATGGTGGTGAGTGTGTTGAGGTAGAAGAAGAGGATGAATGTTCTAGGGATTCTGATTGTGCAGATGGTGAAGAATGTGATTCTGGTGAATGTGTAGAAGTTGAAGAAGAAGATATTGAGTTAGGTGAAGGTGATGATTGTGATGTTAGTGATGATCAATGTGCGGATGGGTATGAATGTGTAGATTCTGTGTGTGAAGAGGAAAGTGCTGAAGAAATTGAGTGTGAAGATGATGGTGATTGTGATTCTGGTTATGAGTGTGTAGATTCTGTGTGTGAAGAAGAGAGTGAAGATGATACTGGTTGTAGTACTGATGATGATTGTGGTGATGGTTATGAGTGTGTAGATAGTGAGTGTGTAGAAGGAACTTATGAGTGTAATGATTTAACTGATAATGATGGAGATGGACTTTGTGATTATGAAGGTTGTTGTTCAGATAGTACGTATGTAGATCAGACTGAGTGTGGAGATGCAGCTGAGACTTGGTATGAAGCTGATGATGGTTGTGGTAGTGCTAGTGATACTGGTGAAGAGTTTACATGTGGTGATGGGTTAGATAATGATGGTGATTCTCTATGTGATTATGAAGGATGTTGTTCAGATAATACTTATGTAGATCAAACTGAGTGTGAAGATGTGAATGAAACTTGGCTTGAAATGGATGATGATTGTGCTTCCGCTGAAGAAGATAGTGAGGCTGGATGTGAAAGTGATGATGAATGTTTAGAGGGTTATGTATGTGAAGAGTATGTTTGTGTTGCTGAAGTAACTTACACTTGTAGTGATTTAGTTGATAATGATGAAGATGGACTTTGTGATTATGAAGGATGTTGTTCAGAGAGTACGTATGTAGACCAGACTGAGTGTGAAGATGTGAATGAAACTTGGTATGAAATGGATGATGATTGT
>CAYTFL010000077.1:0-4417 GCA_964437105.1 Candidatus Woesearchaeota archaeon
AGATAACAAAGGTAGGAAAGTTGGGATGCTTGATGAAGGGTTCCTTGAAAAGTTGGATAAGGGAGATATCTTTGTTCTAGGAGGGAATACTTACCAGTTTAGTTATGCGCGTGGGATGGTGGCGCAAGTGATCCCTATGCCAGGCAAAAAGCCGACGGTGCCGTCGTGGTACTCGGACCGGTTACCGCTTTCTTATGATTTAGCTAAAGGGATACAGCATTTCCGTATGTTGATGGATGAAAAGTTTAGGAAGAAAAGGAGTAAGGAAGAGATTATTGAGTTTATACATGAATATTTGTACGTCGATGAGGTGGCAGCGGAAGCGTTGTACAATTATTTTAAGGCGCAGTTTGATTACATTGGCATTCCGCATGAGAAAAAGTTGATCGTTGAACATTATAGAGATGAGCAGATGAAGAATTATGTGGTATTCCATACGTTGTACGGGCGTAGAGTGAATGATGCGATATCAAGAGCTTTAGGTTATGCGATTGCACGGTCGCAGCATAAGGATGTAGAGATAGGTATCAGTGATAATGGATTCTATGTTTCTTATAACCGAAATGTTAACGTGAAGAAAGCGTTCAGTTTGCTTAAATCGAAAGAGTTTGAAAAGGTGTTGAAGTTAGCTATTGACAGATCCGAGGTCTTGAAACGGAGGTTTAGGCATTGTGCAGGTAGAGCGTTAATGATATTGCGTAACTATAAAGGGCAAAGAAAGAGAGTAGGGAGGCAGCAAGTTAGTTCTATGATATTAATGAGTGCTGTTAGGCGTATATCTGATAAGTTTTTCATACTTGAGGAAACTCGTAGGGAGATCTTAGAAGATTTGATGGATATGAAAAGTGCGCATGAAGTGTTAAAAAAGATTGAAAAGAAAGAGATTAAGTTGCAGGAAGTTGTTACATTTATCCCGTCACCGTTCGCTTTAAACTTGGTTATGCAAGGTTACTCAGAGATTCTAAGGTTGGAAGATAGGCAAAAGTTCTTGCAAAGGATGCATCAGATGGTGCAGGCGAAGATTGCTTTAAAAAAGAAGCATTATCGGTAGGGAAAGGTTTAAATAAATAAGGGAAAAAGCAATATTATGCCGATAAGAAACCTTCTTGAAAACACAGGTCTAGATTATGATGTTGATAATGATGGAGACCTGAACTTTTCTAATGATTATAGTTCATTTGAAGTATCAGATACAGAAATAAGATATACTACTAATAGGCCTCTAGAATCAAGAAATAGGTTTAATGGTTTACATTCTAGTAATGTAGATAATGATGTAATCAGAGATTTTAAAGATGCATTAAGAAGCGTTTCGCTAAAAACATTAACAAATGTACAAAACGATGATGAAGGATTTAGTGTTTTTAGAAGAGACTATGGGCCTAATGAAGAAGGACAAGTTTTAGAAATGTTGTTAGAATATATTAGATTTGATCCTCAATAAATTTTATCACGTCTGTTGCAACTTTTGTGTAAGCTATCTGATCTCCAGGAGTTTTTGAGACAGTTACACCCTTGCCAGAGTCATCTCCTTTCCATTGGACCCATAAATGTTTTGTCTTTATTTTCCGTTCTAAACCAAAATTAGAAAGAACACTCCTTTGAGGTTTTATGAAATCATTTCTCCACCCTTGAAGAAAAGCGTTCCTTATTTCCATTTTATCGTTGTCACTTAATACTCTATGTATTTTCTCAAAATTTATTTTGCGAGTTTCAATCTCGAAGGAATAAATAATCCTGTGACCAGCCAAATTTGAAGAAAGATTAAAGCAATATAGATTATTAGCAAGCGGAATAGAATAATCTCCTTCGCCAGGGATTCCTGAATGAGAAAAATAATCAATAATTTTCTTTTCTTCTCTTTTAATACAAGCTTTATGTTTGGCAAAGACAATTTCTAGTTTCCGTTTATAGAGCTCTGAGTATGAGACATGAACATCCACAACAGCAGGAATATTTATACTGCCAAGTATTGCACGAATCTGATTTAGTAAAGGAACATATTCATCACTGAAGATTTCGAAATAAAGCTCAATATCTTCAGTACTTGCAGAAATGTCCAAAGGAGAGATGTCTCGGATGATAAAAGTTAACAAACTATCAAACGCGGGATTGTTTGCATGATCAACTAATGATGGATTATTCAATAATTTCAATCTAAGAGCCTGAGAATCTCTTTGTAATTCGATAGAAGATTTTTTTACATTGGCAAAATCCTTTCTCTCAATAGCAGATAAGATTTCACTAATTAAAGCAAGAATATGATTTATATCTTCATTAAGCCCCATTATTTAAGTTGAGAGTCTAGTGATTTATAAATTTTTAGATATATAAGACTTGATTAGCAGTAAGAGAAGATTGCTTTAAAAAAGAAGCCTTATCGGTGAAGTAAAGCTTAAATAATAGTTGTTAAAGAACTTTTACTATGAGTAATAATGATCTTTTTGAGATGGAACATTTTGGGAGAGCTAGTTATGAAAGAAAAGTTACTAGGCCCGGATTTAAAGATGTAACAGAAAGGCTGAGAAGCAGTAGAAGAGGTTCCTATTTAGGACAAATACCAGAGACGACTAAATATTTACATTTTGTTGATCCTGAAAGGAGGGTTAGTTTCCCTGTTGAGCCAGGACAAAGAGATAGTTATAAAAGAATATTGTCAGAAGTTGTAAGAAGTCTTGAAGAAACAGAAGGGAGTACAGGATTATTAGATAAAGTTGAACAAAGAAGGTTGTGTGAGAGGGCAGAAATATTTAGGAATGCACGTTATTTAGATATTAGAAGAGTTTTCACAGATTCCAGTGCACCAGTCACATATGATTTTGTACCAGAAACGTTTGAAGGCTTTCCTATCGATGAAATTATTGATAATATCGGTGAAAGGCATTCTTACATCTTGGAGAATATGACTCATGGTTTTAGAGTATTAACTTCAAAGAAAGGGATTAGTATTACTGGAAGGAGTGATCTAGTCAAAGAAGTTTCTGCAGAGACTGCCAGTATTAGAGACCCTAGAGAACGTTTAGAGACTTTCCTAAATCGGTTATGTGAAAGAGGTTATACTTTAAGAAAAAGTGGAAGTGGAAGGATTGGAATTGATCAAAGAGAAAAAGTTGTTGATGCGATAATGAATCATCCAAACAATCTTTACATTAAAGATGCAAGGAGTGGAGGCGGTTACTTAGTGGTAAGAGTTAGAAGAGATGGCGAAGAGACCATTTTAGAGAGTGATTCTGAAGAGTTTGAACAGATGTTGGAAGAGATGAGGGGAGAGTATGGAAGAGCTGAAAGAATGATAGAAGCGTTTGGAGGGTTTGGTGAAGCTAATTGTGATGATGGTGAAGAAAGTAAACAGGGAATCTTAAGTGTAAACAGAGATAAGAAAAGAAGGTGTGATGTAAACAATCCTAGAAGAGTTTTAGAGTATATGTTAGGATCGTTAAACCCTTGGAGTGACAGGTGGATTGAGAATCCTATTATTGAAGAAGAAATGCCTTATGAACTCGTTGAGGGAAACAGAGTTGAGCTAAGAATGATTTGTCAAAGAGTTGATGGAAGGTTTGTTGTAACAGATTATGCGAAGGTTTCAAATAACTCTGTAAGTGCTAACATTTCTTTAGGAGGGAATGGAGAGTTTACCGATATTGTTGTTGAAAAGATACTTAAAAGAAGAATGCAAGGTTATGATACCGATAAGCTATATGGAGTTATGGATGAGCTTAAAGATAGAACAGAGAGGTTCGCTGAAGCAGTGTATGAGCATAATTCTTCACTTGAAATGTATGCTGAAAGGAGGGTGCCAATGGACTTTGCAATAGATCTTCTTCCTATTTGGGACAAAGAAAAAGGTGAATTGGACTTTGGTTTCCTAGAAATAAATTATAGTTACGGGTTTAAAGGTTTAGTTGAAAATGAACCAATTGTAGCAATATTTGTAAGAGCTAATAAATCAAGATTAGGATAAAAAAGTTTATAAAGAATATATGTTCTATAACTTTTCATGGAAAATGAAGCACAAGTGAGGGAAGCTATTGAAGAGTTTCTAGTAGTGGCAAGAAAAAAAGCAGCGTTGATTGCGGATGAACATAAAAAAGTTAAGTCCAGTATCAGAGCAATGAGTAGTGTGAAGAAGAAAAAGTTAAGCCCTGAAGCTATCAGAAGGGCAGTTGAAACAATTCGAACTAATATCACGCAGAGAGAAGAACAAGAAGAAGCAGAGATAGCTGAGCTTGACCCTGAACAACTTAAGATTCTTTTGAAGATTGATAGATTGCTTTAGCTACCTTTCATTGCTTGAGCAACATCTTTACTTTCAACTTTTACAAAGACTTTTACGAGTACTGAACATAAGATAGTCGTTAGCAATACAGAAGGTGCGAAAATGGATAAGATTTCGGTGTTTGCGAAGACGCCGATCTCT
>CAYTFL010000078.1:0-2555 GCA_964437105.1 Candidatus Woesearchaeota archaeon
TTGATGGGTAATGGATAGTGGCGTTTGAAGAGTTTCACTTTGGATCGCATGATTCTATAGGTGGTGCGCAGAGTGATGCGTTCTTTGTTTCTAAGGAAAAGATTAAGTTAGACCATATAATCAATGCTAAGGATTTGTACCATATATTCTTGCAGTATCATAAGAAGAAAGGCTTATAAACTAGCTTTTGCGGGGCTGAAGTATGCTTATTAAAATCAATAGAGATGTGCCGTTAATCGGCTGTATTGCGTTCGGAATTTTAGATAGAGGGACGAATCTGTTACAAGTTAGAGCGACTTCTGTTTGTAATCTGAACTGTACGTTTTGTTCGGTTGATAGTGGAGTTAATTCTAAGTGTCATAACGTGATGTATGAAGTTGATTGTGATTATCTGTTGGAAGAAGTTGAAAAGGTTGTTAAATTGAAAGGTGATAACGTAGAGATTAACATTGATTCGGTAGGCGAGCCTTTCTGTTACCCTGAGTTGGAGAAGTTGGTAGAAGGGGTAAGAAAGATTAAAGGTGTAGTTAAAGTTACAATACAAACTAATGGTATGTTGTTTAAGGAAGTTGATGTTGACCTGGTTAACGTGTCATTGCATGCGATGGATGAAAGTTTAGCTAAAAAGTTGTCTGGTGTGGAAAGTTATAGTCTTGAAAAAGTGAAAAAGTTTATTGATGCGTATCTTGAGAAAGGGGTTAGGTTGTGTCCAGTGTGGATACCTGGAGTGAATGATGAAGAAATGCCTAAGATCATACAGTATGCGTTGGATAAGAAGTGTTCGTTAGGTATACAGAAGTATGAAGTGTATAAGCATAGCCGTAGAGTGGGAAAGGTTAAATCTATAAACTGGTGGAAGTTCTATAAACAGATTGAAGAGTGGGAGCAAGAGTTTAACACGAGTTTGAAAGTGAAAGCGAAAGATTTAGGGATAGTGAAAGCAGAAAGGTTACCAGAAGTGTTCCGTAAAGGTGAGAAAGTGCAGCTTACTGTGAAATGTAAAGGGTGGTTTAAGGATCAAATGATTGCTGTAGGTAGAAATCGTTGTGTATCAGTGAATAATTGTAGTAGGGAGGAAGGTGACTTGGTTAACGTTACTATTTTAGAAACCAAGAATAATATCTATTTAGCAGAATGAAGTTTGTAGGAATTTGTGCGCAAGGTCTTGAAGACGTGGCAATGGAAGAGATTAAGGAGATATTGAATGTAACTTCAAAGATTTTGATACCTGGTAGGGTTGAGTTTAGTGCTGATTCTGTTAAAGAGTTGGTTGGAAAGTCTCAAAGTCTGATGAAAGTTTATGAGTTTAAGCAGAAGTGTAAGAAAGTTGAAGATATTAAAGTGTTTGAAGTTAAATCGCCGTTCAGAGTTATATGTTCTAGGAAAGGAGAGAATAATCTTAGTTCTCAAGCAGTGGAGAAAGATGTTGGTGAAATGTTTTTTAATGATGGTGCGAAAGTTGATCTCGAAAATCCGGAGACGATAGTGTTTGTAGATATTGTTGGTGAAGAGATCCTTGTTGGTATTGATCTTACTCCTGTGTTGCTTTCTAAAAGAGATTATCGAATTAAAGTGCATAACCAGTCGTTGAACGCTTGTGTTGCTTACAGTTTAGTGAGATTATCAGGATATAGTGAAGAAAAAGTACTTTTAGATCCGTTTGCTAAGGATGGAGTGATTGTTATTGAAGCTTTAAAGTATAAGAAAGGTAAAGTTTATGCGTTTGATGATATGTTTCCTAATATAAGGAAGCTTGAAGTTAATTCTAAGTTAGCTGGGTTGAGGAAAGAAGTTAACGTTTCTAGGATTGAAGTTGAGTGGTTGGATACGAAGTTTAAGGAAGGTGAAGTTGATTGTGTTGTGTCAGCTGTGCCGTTTCCGTCGAAGAATGTTAAAGAAAAAGATGTCGTAAAGGTATATAAAGAACTTTTTCACCAGTTAAGCTTTATTTTGAAAGAAAGTGGAAAGGCGGTTTTTATCGCTCCAACCATAAAATTGTTAAAAGAAATGAATGAAAAGTTGGCTGTTATCGACGAAAGAGAAGTGCTTGTTGGGGGGCAAAAATATGGTGTTGTCTTATTTTCTAAGTAGTACACGGTTCTGAGAAAGATTTAAATAGTAATACTTTTTCAGTCAATGCATTGATTTACATTTGGAGGTATAACGAAAATGGCAGATATGGTTGTAGTTAGAAGCAAAATTAAAGAGTTAGCAGATGGAATGAACGTTGCTGGAGATTTTGCAGAAAACTTGAACGGAGAAGTTGTTACACTGATCAAGCGAGCATGCGAAAGAGCACGTGCTAACAAGAGAAGTACAGTACAAGCAAGAGACTTGTAAAGACGATAGTTTTTTAAGTTTCTTCTTCTTTCTATTTTTTTATGTCAAAAGTTAAAGGGAGTCGGACTGAGCGGGAACTTTTTCATATGTTATGGAATAGTTGTCATGCAGTTATCAGATCCGCAGGATCCGGCAGTACTACTAAACCTTCACCAGATTTGATTGCAAGTGATGGTGATAGAGTATTTGCAATTGAGTGTAAAGCAGTGAAAGCT
>CAYTFL010000078.1:2565-4262 GCA_964437105.1 Candidatus Woesearchaeota archaeon
TTCTGAAGCAGAGATTCAACAGTTGTTAATCTTTGCGAAACAGTTTGGAGCGGAGCCGTGGTTAGCCATAAAGTTTGATAATAAAGGTTGGTACTTTATTGATGCAAGGAAAGTTAAGAAGTCTAAAGGCGATAGTTATGTGTTAAGTTTACCTTACCTGATGAAGAGAGGATTGGTATTTGATGAGTTTATTGGAAAGTATAGGCAGAAGCGGTTGAACCGAAAATAATATAAATAGATAAGTGATATAGTATTATATGAATAAGAGGGGACAAGTTACGTTATTTATAATTATAGGAATTATTTTATTGTTAGTTATAGGTGTGGTTGTTTATTATAGAGATAGCATTTCTGAGTTTACAGGGTTGTCTGGTTCTATGTCTTACCCGTCAGAGGTTGAAGAGTTGTTGGATCATGTGCAAGAGTGTGTGGATGATTCGGCTGATGAAGCTGTGTTAGGTATAGGATATACAGGGGGATATTATACGTTACCTTCTGAAACGTTTTATTATGAAGGGCTTGCGTTTGGTATACCGTATTATTATTATGATGGTGAAGATTTGACGATTTCTTTGGAGTTGAGTGAATATTTTATGGCGTTGATTGATGTTTGCGTAACGTTGGATGAATTTTCTGAGTTTGATATTGATGAAGGTGATGGTGAAGTTTCTGTTGAAGTTGATAGTAATATGGTTACGTTTTTGTATGAGTTTCCTGTAGAGTTGGCTGTTGAGGATAGTTTGTATACATTGGATGAGCCGTATGAAAGTGTGGTTGATGCTAACTTAGGTTGGTTGCGTGAGGTGGCAGCAGCTATTGTTGAGCATACGATTGAAACGCCTGATAAAATAGATTATGATTTTATCTTGGAGCAAGGTGTGACTTCGGTCACGGTTGCGCCGATGGATGATGAAACGATTGTTTATATATTTGAAGATACTACGTCTTATGGTGGTGAACAGAATTATACGTTCATGTATGCTGAGTATTATCCTGGTTTAGAGTACCTTGGTGAGTGTGAAGAAGATTATGATTGTGAAGAGGGTTATGTTTGTAGCTCGGGATTTTGTGTGGAAGGTGATGAGTGTGAGGAAGATGATGATTGTTCAGAGGATTACATTTGTGTGAGCGAGGTGTGTGAGCAAGAATGAAAAGGTTGATGATATTATTGTTAGTGTTAGTGTTTTTATGTAGTTTGGTTAGTGGAAGGTCTATACTTGATTGTGATGATATTGAAATTGATCTTGATGATGAAGATCCTTACCATCCTAAATTGGTCGATGCAAGAGGTGATAAACTGAAAGAAGAAGATTGTAGTATTACTGTTGAAGATAGTGAGGGAGTAGAGGTTACCAGTTTTGATGATGATGTTGCTGTGAAAGTAGAGAAAGGTGAATTAGAGTTGGAATTAACTTTGGAAAGTGTTGTAAAGGATGGGGTGCTTAATGGAGTCACAGCCGATTGGCCTGCAGATACCGATATATCGTTTAATGACCATGGTGCTGTGATTAGTTTAAACAAAAAAGGTTCGATTACTGTAGATGGAGTTAAGGTCGAGGCTGATAAAGGCAGTAGTAGTTTTGCGTTCAAGAAAGAGACTTTGCCTTATGAGTCAAGTGATGGGGAAGGAAAGGAAACGAGAGTTTTTTTGCAGTTTCATACAGAGGAGGAAGATTTATTCTTTTCAATGGATAATG
>CAYTFL010000079.1:0-609 GCA_964437105.1 Candidatus Woesearchaeota archaeon
TGTAGGTGATAAAGTTGAATATCAACAGATATTAGGAGGAATGTTAGGGAAAGGTTATGTTAGTCATTTTTTTATTAGAGGAAGAGAAGAGATTGATGTTGAGAATTTAGGCCAATATGAGGGGAGAGTGGAGACAGCGATTCTTACGAGTATCGGTGGTTTTTCAACGCACCATGGAGTTGGTCAGCCTAGAGTTATTTAGGATCACTCCAATAACAAAATTATAGCTACTATCAAGATTATTCCTTTTCCTACATAGGATAAGTTCCAGAAATCGATGTACTGTAAAACTAAAGCTACGATTAAGGCTATTGCCAAGTTCTTTTGATCGATAGATATTTTTGCCATTTTAGTACACTATTCTTGGATAGACCGAAACATTTATATAAGATTATACTTTCAAGTATAATACTTCAAAGTATAAAATGTTTAAGAACCGTACAAAAGAACTGGAGCTTTTTGAAAGTTTGTATAAAGAAAAGAAACCACGTTTAGTTATTCTTTATGGTAAAAGAAGAATAGGGAAGACAGCACTGCTTAATCAATTTGCAAAAAATCATAAAGCACTTTATCTTGTAGCACGCCAGGAGTCTGAATTAGATCAACTTA
>CAYTFL010000079.1:661-4220 GCA_964437105.1 Candidatus Woesearchaeota archaeon
GTTCTTTAATGATGATTTTCTAAGAGCTAATCCTTTTACTAGTTATGACGCATTGTTTACGTATCTTCTTAAGCATCCAGTTCCGGTTTTCTTTGATGAGTTTCCCTTTCTAGTTGAGTCAAATAAATCTTTACCTTCTATTCTTCAGGAGTATTGGGACAAATATTTTAGCAAAAAAGCTACTTTCTTTGTTCTTTGTGGCTCATCCATTAGAATGATGGTTTCTTTATTAGGATATAAGTCTCCAATTTACGGTAGAAGGACTGCGCAAGTTTTGCTTGAACCTTTAACATTTAAAGAAGCTTGTGAATTTTTTCCTAAGCGTATGATTAAGGAAGATAAAGTTAGGCATTATGCAATACTCGGTGGAACGCCTGCCTACTTGCTAGAGTTTGATTATCGTAAGGCAATATACACAAATATTGAGGAGAGAATTTTGCGGAAGAATACTTTTCTTTATCAAGATACTCTCTTTGTTTTACAGCAAGAGTTGAATGAACCGCGAATCTACTATTCTATAATCCAATCTGTTGCAAAGGGAAATACCCGGTTAGGGCATATATCCAATGATACGGGAATTCCTCCAGCAAAGGTTGGGAAATACCTTAGCGTCCTACAGCAATTGCATCTTATAGAGCGGCGTGTTCCTATTACAGAAAAAAGTAAAGAGAAGTCAAAGAAAGGTCTCTATAAAATAAAAGATCAGTACTTCAAGTTTTGGTTTAAGTTTGTGTTTGGAAATAATGATTATATTGAACAAAACAGTCAAGATTTATTGATTAAAGAAAAAATAAAGCCAGAACTTAATGCGTTTGTAGGTGAATCTTATGAAGAGATTGTTTTTCAGTGGGTAATAAAACATGATCTGTTTAAAGGGTATTTGTTTGGTCGTTGGTGGGATAAAGAGGCGGAGATTGATATTGTTGGGATTGATCGTTATAAATGGAAAATGTTGCTTGGGGAAGTAAAATGGAAGAATCTTACAAAAAAACAAGTAGTTAAAATACTGGGTGATTTAGAGATAAAAGCTAGAAAAGTTAATCTTCCTATGAAAAAGGAGTATTTTCTTGTTGCAAAGAAACTTTCTGGAAAGAGGAGTCTTCAGAAGGAAGGATATAAAGTGTTTGATCTTGATGATATCCTATAGTTTTCACTTTAACAACAAAATTATAGCTACTATTAGAATTATACCTTTGCCAACATAGGATAAGTTCCAGAAATTGATATACTGTAGAACCAAAGCTACTATTAAGGCTAGTGCCAAGTTCTTTTGATCGATAGATATTTTTGCCATTTTAGTACACTATTCTAGGACCGTAGCCCCAATGCTTTATAGCTTTTGCTAAAGCGGAGTTTGGATGTTCCTCTACCCATGTTTTGAAAGGTACCTTTTTCATAGCCAAATCTCTGGCTTGTTCAATGGCCATGACGCCTGCTTCAACACCGTCAGGGTGGCCTAACAAACCGCCGCCGCATTGGATTATCAAATCTTGGCCTAACTCTTTTAACACAACTTCAAAGTCGCCAGGGTGCAAACCTCCAGAAGCTGTCATGAAGACGGGTTTAATATGGTGCCAGTTTTGGCCCAACGTTGGTATCCTAGGGTGAAGTTTAAGATTTTTATCTTGCAACACATGTCGAATGTATTTTGCTTCACCATAATCTTCCATCTTTGCCAATGGTGAGCCGCCATGCAGTGAATCAACGCCGAGTAACCTAAATAACTTTGCTAAGAATATCATGGAAACTGAGAAGCCGTACAATTTTCCTACACCGTGCACTCCAGGAGAATTGTCTCTTGTAATAAAACCGTGCATTGCCCTGTGCGCGTGGATAGCTAAACCCAAATCTTTCCTGCGCATAGTGTCGACAGCTGTGAAGCCTGTACAGACTACGTCCATCATCATAAAGATGCCGCCGTTCTTCTTAATCATTTTAGCGCGTTTTTCCATCTTGTCTAAGTTAGAATGTGAAATGTTGCAAAGGTAGAATTTTTTGTTCTTAGTCTTTCTCTCTGCTTTTTTTAGTTCATCTAATACTAACTTTACACGTTTGTCAAACTTGTTGAAGTCTAAACTAGTTAAGTTTTCATCATCTTTGATAGCGTCGTATGAACCTTGGCCCGTCGTAAATAAAACTCTTGCTAAGTCTGCTTGCTCTTTTGCAGTTCTGCCGATCTTAGGTTTTGGTACGGTTGCTAAGAATGGACCTTTTTTCTTCTTTAACTTTTTTCTTAAGCCTTTAATACCGTACTTTGGTCCTAAAAATGCTTTGACCATTGGTTCAGGGAAGCGGACGTCGTAAACTCTCATGGCAGATACCATTTTCATGCCGGCAATGTTGCCTATGATGCCTGCTAACAATCCTGAGATGTTATCTTTTTCGAATAAGGATATAGGGTAGGCGATCTTGAACATGTGGTTGTCGTAGTCTAGGTCGTAAGCGATAGCTTTTTTCTTTGATGCTAAAGGTATGCCTGAACCTTCACCGTCATAGACTTTGGTCCAAGTGCCTGTGCTAGATTCTGCGGCAACAGATGCGGCGGCTTCTTCGAATAATCTTTGTAACCTTTTTTTTGGTGAGAATGGGTAAGATTTGTCAGACATGTGGTGGTACTTGGCTTCCTTGATAGCAGTTTGGTCCAACTCTAGTTTTAGAAGTGTAATAAGATAGTTCTTTTCAGGGTTTCTAGGTTTCCAACCCTTTTTAGCAAGATAGTTTAATTGGACGGCCATATTTCACCTCAATATTGTATTAAGTGTTTTGGCTTATATATGTTTGCGTTGGAATAAGTTTATATGTTGAATGAAAAAAGTAAGCTTATGGCGAATGAAATCAGAGTGTGGGAAGAAGCAGTTTCTTATATGAGAGAGAATCTTAATGATTTTGGTAAGAAAAGGTTGGAAGAGATTTATGGTGGAGAGTCTGTGACTGATGCATTGATAGCAGTAGATACTTGGGAATCTATACTTTGTCCAACTTTAAGCCTGTGTTATGATCAAGTTAATGAGAAGCCTGAATCGCCTGAAGTGGTGTATCATATGTAAGGAGCGTTTTAAAACAATTGTTATGGGCATAGTCTTGAAAAGGCTATTCAAGTGTTGGAACAAGGAGTTGAACAGTATCCTGAGAGTGTGCAACTACATGCTGATATTACTGCTGAGAATTATCTGGCCATGCTTGATGCTAAAGATAGAAGAGATTGGGGGAGAGTTGTGGAGTATGGTGGGAAAGCGTTAGAGTATTGTCAAAAGGTTCTAGAGTTAAGTCCTGGTTATGGTAATTTTAATCTGATGAATTATACGCTACCGAGTATTATTAAGGGTGCAGAGAGGAATTTGGGGTTACCTTCTTAGATTTTTGTTGATTTCTTAAGAATTTTTTTCTTGTAAGGGGAGTATTCTGTTGTTTTTGCAAGAAATACTGCATTTTTAGTATATATTCAACAACCAAAAGGTTTATATATTATCTGTAACTACAGAGTAAGTACAAAAGAGTAAAAGAGGTGGTTAGGATGCAAAAATGGCAAGAAGAAACCCTTTACTCTTTAAACAAGATG
>CAYTFL010000080.1:0-4157 GCA_964437105.1 Candidatus Woesearchaeota archaeon
AAAAGAAGAAGTTAATGAAAAGTGTAAAGATGCTGGTGGTAAACCTATGAGTAGAACAGATCCGTACAGTGGTTGTGAGTTCATGGAGTGTTCTATGGGCGGAGGAGGTCTCTTTGATGAGGCAGAGTGTCTATCTGACGAAGAAGTCGTACAGATGGCTGGAGACTGTGTAGCAATGGATCTAGAAGCTGTAATCCTTAGACCTGGGCCAGAAGGCTGTGCACCAGTCCTAGAGTGTTCTGCAACTGGCGAAGGTATTCCTTTCAGTGAGTATCAGCGAGGTAAGAAAAATTCTGAAGACAAGACTCCAGCAGATTTACTTCAAATCACTGTTAAGTTAGAAGACATGATTATTCAGTTTGAAAAGCTTGAAGCGAAGTTCGCAGGCATTGCTGAATACTATGGTTCCATTGGAGATACTGAAAAGCAAGAAAATTATGAGTATGCAGGAGACATTTTGGTAGCGATGAAAGGAAGCGTAGAAGAGTCTAAATCAGTTCTTAAGGCAGAAGTTGAAAGTGGAGATATTGATTGGGAGAAACTCCTTGGTGAAAAAATTAAACTGAGAAAGCAGATAGATACTCACATTATGGAAATTGTATCCATCTTATTGGATGTTGAGATTGATTTCTCATTGTCAGAGCAATCTACAGAATGTGGACCTGATGAAATGTGTTTCACAGACAATTTACACTTGTGTAAACCTTCTACCTCCAACCCTGAAGAGGGAATCGATGTGAAGATTACAGGCCTAATAGAAGAGGAGACCACTGAAGAAGAAGAGACCTTTAATGCGAAATGTGGATTAACCATATCTACCGATGGAGGCAGTAGTTTGTGTGAGATCGAAGGATGGGCTACAATGATTCCAACCAAGGAAACTGTAGCTGAATACTGTGATGATAACTTAGAAGTTATTATGATGGATCACTTTGAGAAGCATGGTGGAGAACAAATCATGGAAGAAGCTCTAAGCGAGATGGAGCATTTCTGGGGCTTTTACGATGAGCAGTGGACTAGCTTGGGAGAACTAGAAAGTAACGTAATTTACTGGGAAGATATGGATCCTCAGTTAGCTGCAGAAGGTGAAGTTCTTGTAGAAACGGTTCATGAGTACCTAGATGAAGCACAAGCCTTAGGGTTCCAAGCTGAAGCGTACCTACAAGCAGCAGGAGAAGGAGATCCAGAATCTTTTGAGTACTTCTTTTCAACTCTCGAAGAAGGTTGGATGACCTTAGATGCAGCAGGGGATGAGATGATGTACGCTTGGGACATCTTGTTCATACCAGAAGGTAGTGGATATTACTACGTTGAAGATGGTGGCCCTGAAGGCGACTACGGTTATGAAGGAGATGAAGATTACTACTACTGTGGCGATGGAATGTGTATGGGTGACATTGGTGAAGATAAGTCAACATGTCCAACAGATTGTGGTGATCCAGCTTACTGTGGCGATGGAGTCTGTGATGAAGATGAAGATTCTTCAAGCTGTTCAAAAGACTGTGGCGGTGAAACAGAATACGAAGAAGAGTATACTGAAGAACCTGTAGAGGAAGTCGTAGAAGAGGAACCAGTAGAAGAAGAAGTTGTTGAGGAAGAACCAGCAGCAGAGGATGTTGTAGTTTAACTTCCTATAAGAGGTGATAAAACATGATGAAAAAAATACTGGCGTTGTTAGTCATCCTATGCCTACTGTTCGTTATGACAGCTTGCGCTGATGCGGACATAGATAGTGAAGAAGAGGCAGAGGAAGCCATTGAAGATGTTAGCGCTGATATCGCAGAGTTGTCAGACTCGTTAGAAGATGTTAGCGATGACCTAGGGTAGCATACCCTAACCTTTTTTTCTTTATTTAATATGAAATTCTACTACATCATTGTCAGTTAAATCATAATCTAAGCCAACCTTTTGCCCATTATGCTTACCATCTTGGCGCCAGATCCTAGCGAACTTAAATTTATTAAGAAAATCTTTATGGATTGCAGAAGCTAAATCTTTTACAGTCGCGCCCTTGTTTAATGCCACTGGTGGCCACTTTTTCTCTTTACCAGGAGTTTTAGTAAAAACTTTAATCAAACCTAAAGCTTTGAAGATATCAGCCTTTAGCTCATCTAAACCTTCTTTGGTTACAGAAGAAACTCCTTTACCAGACAAATCTTTTTTATTGTACACTACTAACATAGGCCTATAAACTAAAGCTTCGTTTAACACGTCCGCCAAATCCTCTAAAGTAATCTTTTGGTAAACAGTTACGGTAGCGTTGTGGTACCCGTGAGAGGTTAAGAGTTTGACAGCTTCCTTTGGAGCGAAGTCGAAGTATTTCTTGCCAAGAAACTCTATGCCGCCCAAACCTTGCTTTTTTATTGTAACTTTAGGTTTCTCTGCGTTAAGCTTAATCTGCGCTTTCTCAAACTCTCCACTCAATAGATCTAGCTGTGCTTTTTCATCTTGAGTAGTGTCTATAAGGAACATAATTAGGTCTGCGTTCCTAGCAATGGATAAAAATGATGGGCCGTCGCCTTTGTACGCATAGTCTTCAAAGATTGCAGGAATTTCTACTAACTGTATCTGGACGCCTTCAAACTCCATGATGCCTACCTCAGGTTTTCCAGTAGTATATTTGTAATCTGCAACTAGAATCTTTGCATTGGTTAGAGCAGTGATTAATGAAGATTTGCCAGCGTTTGTAACAGAAACTATGACTACTTGCGCAGCGCCTTCACGTTTGACGGTAATATGTGCACCTTTACCCTTAGAAGCTTGCCTATTCTTCTCTAAAGTTGTACGTAACTTGGATAATCTTTGCTTTAATTGTGCGCGAAGATTTTCTCCGCCTTTGTGAGATGGCGCGTGCTTGATCATTTCTTCCAAAGCTCTAACTTTTTCAGGAATCGTTTCAGCTTCATGATATTTCTTCTCTGCTTGAAAAAACTCAGGTTTCGCGTTTATTGGCATAATAGCCTATCAGAATATCGTCGTATTTAAAGTTTGCCAAAGTTATTTAAAAGAAAACGCGCTCTAAACCAGCATGGCATACCCTGAATTGTTGACAAATATCGTAGCCGGATTATTAGTAATGGGGTTCGGTATTATAGTGGGTAACATCTTCTCTTTACTAGCAAGGAGAGCGTTACAAAGTTTTGAAGTGGAAAGAATTATGAAAGAGCAAGGTGTAGGGTTCCCTATAGAAGATTTTGTTAGCTATCTTGTTAGATATGTGATATATATCATAGGCCTAGTTTGGGGTTTAACGTTCCTAGGCTTAGAAACGATTGTACTGTACGCGATACTGTTCGTAATACTAGGACTGATAATTGGTTTCATCCTGTTAGGGTTTAAAGATTTTATACCTAACTTCATAGCAGGGTTTTTCATTAACTTTAAGAAGAAGTTTAAGAAAGGCGATAATGTTAAAATTGATGCGACTGAAGGTAAAGTCATGGATATGAATATGGTTGAAGTGAAGATTAAAACTGTTGACGGTGATGTTGTAGTGATACCCAATGTACTGGTTTCAAGGAATAAAGTTGTGGTGAAGAAGAGAAGAAAGTGAGTTATAGTATAATAATTAGTGAAGACCTGGCCGGGCAAAACATTAAACGGTTTCTTAAAGAGTTGAATGTACCTTTTAATGAGTTTAAGGGAGAGTGCGTTGATCAAGAGAATGTGGATAAGAAGGTTGATGGAGATGTGTTGATATTTCCTACGCCGCATAGGTCGGAGAGAGGTGTGCAAAGCCTGACTGTACATTATCCCGGAAACTGGGGAAAGGCAGAGTTAGGTGGAAAGGATAGAGAATTATGTGTTGCGCCAGCGTCCCTTGGTAAAAAGTTATTCCTTGGGTTGAAAAAGAGGTTTGAGGGTGAAGTTAGTTTTGAAGTGACGCACCATGGGCCTTACGTGGAAAAGCCAATAGTTTTCATAGAGATTGGTTCTTCTGAGGAAGAGTGGGTAAATCCAGAACTGGGTAAGATTATAGCTGAAACTATTGATGAAGCGATAAAAGATAGAAAAAAGTATGAGACTGTCGTTGCTTTAGGCGGCGGACATTATAATCATGAAGTTAACAAGATTGTTGAAAGGACTGAGTATGCAGTGGGACACATTTGTCCTAAGTATAATTTGGTTAATCTGGATAAAGAGATGATGAAGCAAGC
>CAYTFL010000081.1:0-3326 GCA_964437105.1 Candidatus Woesearchaeota archaeon
CTTCCAAGTTAGTACCCAAAGTAGTTGAGGGTATGGACATGTTTGCTTGATAACCATCTAAAATACCTACTGAAGGGCAAGTGAAGATCCAGTTGTTAGTATCATCGTATACCCAAATTGTCCATTCTTCTCCGTAAACTGGCGATAAAAATTCAGTCAAAGGTTCTTCTAAACTATCATCACAGATTAACATAACTTGGTAGTTTGATACGTAATTCTCGTCAAAGAGAAATGAATCTTCTGCAGGGAAGTGTGCGGCCAATTCTCCAAATGTATAATCGTCAGAGATTTGTAGTTTCATAGTGTTTAGCAAGTCTGTGCCCATGAACTTTAAGTCTATTGTTTCCACGTTAGATTTGTCTAAGAATAGTTTGTTTACGTTTTCTTCAATATCAATCTCGCTTAACTGCGTGAGCATGTACATTAAGAATATAGCACCGATTATAATGAAGACTGCAACAATCATCTCCAAAGTGTCCTGTACTTGTCCTTTCTTTAACATGTTGGGTTCGCGAAGGTGAAGCTAACTGTGGTAGGCGTTACTGTTCCTTCATCGTACAACAATATTGCCTTGTTAATAGTTTTGGGTGTGAAGATTTCTTCTCCGATGGTAGTTTCTCCGATTGTAATGTTAATCTTTTTATCTAGTAATAGGAAACAGCTTTCATAAGTCTCTTGTGTGAATTTACTCTTATCTATGATTCCAGGGTAGGCTCTGTCAATATCTTCGTCAAGGTACACGAAACAGTCTTGGTCGTACAACATCTTTGCTACCATGATTTCATCAACCACGTCATCAGTGCAAGACATTCTACCAATCTCGTAGTCGCTTATCATGACTCTTAAGTATAAAAACATGAACGTTAAAAGGAATAAGGCTACAATGAAGTAAACCCATTTGTGGCCAATAGAATACTGTCCTTTAGACATTTTCAGTTAGTGTAAGGCTATGCTTACCCTCCTCTTTTGATATGCTAATATTGTAATATGTGTAACTGTCTATTGTGCCGTCAGATTTTGTTACGTCTAGTTCGTCAGTGTATAATCTAACTGCGTAAATGTTTTTTAGTTGATAATCGTACTCTAATGAGCCTGGAGCGGCTAACGCAGTTTCAAATAATAACGTTAAATCTTCTTCAGCGTAAACTTGGTTAACAGTGGAAAAAGCGTCAAAGTTGGTTGCGCTGTATATGAAAATGCCTGCTACGAGAATACCTAACACGATCTCTATGAAAAGTAAAAGTTCCTCGGCTTCAGCTTGACCTCTTTTATTCATAGGTTGAGTAGAGTTAGACAAATTTATATAGGTTGTTGTTAGAAGAGGGTTGAAATAGAAGTATTATTGCTCTGTCAACGCCTTTAGAAAGTTTTATTAAATCGGCAAATAATCTAAAAAATATGACCTCTAACTTAACTGAAATTTGGGCAAAGAATGTTGATAAGAAAGCAGCTAAAGTAAGGGCAGATAAGGTTCTAAATGCTATTAAAAAATATCACCCAAAATCAAAGAACGTTTTGGAACTGGGTGTAGGATTAGGAGTTGTGCTATTTCATTTTAAGAAATTCAAAAAATTCGGATTGGATAGGGGTAAAAAATATATTAAAGTCGCAAAAAAAATAGTCCCCGATGCAAAATTGTTTGTTCAGAGCATGGACAGTTTTAAAATCAATGAAAAGTTTGATGTAATATTCTCAGTACATGAGTGTATAAATGAAGTTAAACCCTACAAAAATTGGGAATCAACTTTTAAACACGCCCATGGACACCTTAATGAAAAAGGATTATTTATTTTTGATATGCGTACTGAAAAGCATTTAGAAGATATGAAAAAACAGATAGTTAAGCTTGAAGAAACATCAACAGGATATATTTATGATAATACCATTGTCCGAGGCAATAAGTTAACATGGGATACAACTTATTTTAAGAAAATAAAGAGTAATTTATATCAAGTTGAGAAAGACCGATATGATGAATTGATTTATCCGGTTGTAAAAGTTAAAAAAAGTTTAACGAAACGTTTCAACATACTAAAAGTCATATTTTTTGAGAATAAAAGAAAAGCAATGTTTATTTGTAGAAAGAAGTAACAGGGCTTGCCTGCTTCATATTGTGCCTACACTTCGCCGAGTCCTTTTTATTCTGTTTGAAATTTAAATATTAGATCCCTCGCTCCTTCGTGTAAAGATATCAAAATATACCAGCCATATCTTCTTCAGCAGTGCAGTCTGATAGTGTAGAGAAGTCATAACCGTCTTCTACAAAGTTTATAGTATCACCTTCCTTAAGGAAAGTTGTAGAGACTTCTAACTGTTTAGAATTGTAATCAGTTGCCCAAGTTTCAATATCGCTAGTAGAAGGTACTATCACCCAGTGTTCTAGCTCTGTGCTTGCTTCGATTAAAGTGAAAGCGTGGAACGTGACAGAATCTCCGGCGTAATCAGCTCGGTTAGGAACGGAAGTGTGGACGTTAATGCCAGTTTCAACGTCTTCAGAGTATAGGATGTTTTGTTCGTCAATGTTCCATAATTGAATCTCGTTAGATTTGAAAGTGATAGCGTAGTCCGATACAAAAGTGCCGGAAAGGAAAGTAGGGTCTAAATTACAGTAACATGAATCACTGCCTTCAAGACACTCTTCATAATCGTGAATGTAGCCGCTGAAAGCGTCAGCAACTTCTTGATGTTCTTCAGTAACGCATTCGTCAGTTGTACAGAATTGGATATTTTTACCTTCTCTGTGGAAGTATAAAGTCTGGATGCCGCTGTCAGTACCTTCTCTATATAAGCCTGCGTCGCCGCATAAGACGTCAGTGAAGCGCCATTGTTCATCTTCACCAGTAAAGGGGTGGCAAGCGACAGCTTTCTTTGTACAAGCTTCGTCAAAGTCTACCATCCAGTTGCCGTTACACATACATATACAAGGGTGGATGCCGCAAGATTCGGGATGGTCAACGTTCTCAGAACAATCGCCGAAGTAGTTGCCAGTCTCATACTCTTCTTCGTTAACAAAAGATACTAAAATGTATTCTTCAGGAAGAAATAAAGTTGTAGTGTTGTATTCATCATCTTCCATGTTTTGAATCTTTTCTATCAAATTGTCAAAACTATCTTGAGTTTTTGTAGTAGAAATGTACCACTGGACACCTACAATAATTACCATCGAAGTTAGCAAGATTCCCAAAATGGTTCCGATAAGCCAGTTTAGAGAGGACTCTTCAGCGCTCCCCCTTTTGTTCCACGTTTTCATGGCAGTAGACTGTCCGTTGTGCTAGATATATCATCAGTCAAGCCGCCAGAGATACCTGTAATGTTACTTATGAAAT
>CAYTFL010000081.1:3373-4140 GCA_964437105.1 Candidatus Woesearchaeota archaeon
TGACGGAAAATTAGAGCTACTACGATTAAAACTAAAAGAGCTAGAATCGTAATAATGATATAATGCATAGATAACTCACCTTTCTTTTTCATAAGCAAATAAAAGAATAAGAAATATTTAAAGCTTTGTGCTAAATGTTGTCAGTATCACAACCAGCTCCGCCTTCATCTTCATCCGTTGAGAAATGATCCCAAGTAGTTTCTAAAAGAAGATCACAGTTAGCCCATTCAGCTTCAACAGTTTCGGAAAAGCCAGGATTGTCCCAACTAGTCTCTGAACCTGCGTAACAGTAAGTAACACATTTCGCTTGAGCTAAAGCAATTTCTTCACCAGTAACGTCACCAACATCTCCAGTTTGTTCAAATAATTTACCAAGACCTCCAGTAAAGAATAAAGCTACAATGATTAAAGCTATCAAAGCTAATACTGCTAAAATGATAAAGTTCAAAGAAATGTCCATCCCTTTTTTGTTCATTGTTAATCCCTCTTATCTTCTATAACTAAGCTTAATATTTAAATGTTTCTGTCACTAATCACAGTAATTGGCGTTGGAAGCCGTGAAAAACTCGTCTAATGCGTCGCCAGCAGCGCCGCCTGTGAAGATTTTAGTCGTCCAAAACTCAGGATACTTTTCGCCAATGTCTAAGATTGTTTCGTAGTGTAAGTTAGATAACTCTGAGCTTGAAAGTTCATATTCAACTAAACCAGTTAGTACTCAGTATCTATTATCTTCTACACTATAGAAAACAGGAGCGTCTTCTAACAAC
>CAYTFL010000082.1:0-4040 GCA_964437105.1 Candidatus Woesearchaeota archaeon
TTTTCCATCGGCTTCACTGAAAAGAGTTACGACGAATCTACTGAAGCAAGGTTAGTAGCAAACAAGTTTAACACCGACCATACAGAGAAAATAGTCGAACCTGAAAGCATAATCCCTTTATTCAAAAAACTCATCCCAGACATTGACGAACCTTTCGGCGACTTATCCATATTCCCTACATATTTAGTATCTCAATTAGCAAGAGAAAAGGTAATAGTTTCACTATCTGGCGACGGCGGCGACGAAATCATGGGCGGCTACGACTGGTACCGCGCACAATCCCTAATCAACACTTACAAACACATTCCCGGAAAAAGACTATTCCATCCGTTAATCCATAAACTACCCCAAACAAGAAAGAGTAAAGGTTTGATAAACAAAGCAAAACGCTTCATTGAAGGCGCAGAAAAGCTAGACAAGTACCAACACTTACGCTTCATGACCAACATTAAGATTGATGACATGAAAAGAGCATTAACTTACCCAATGATGCACGACCCTTACCAACCAATACTAAACTTACACAAAGGTAAAGGCCTTAACAAAAACATGTACATTGACATTAAGACTTACTTAACAGATGATATCCTAACTAAGTTGGACAGGTCAAGCATGATGGTTTCTTTGGAAGCTAGAGAACCTTTACTAGATTATAGGTTAGTCGAACACGCTATGACCATACCACAAAAGTATAAGCTTTCTCCTTCAACAAGAAAATATATCCTACAAAAGTCCGTGCAAGACTTATTACCTAAACCAATTTTAAAGAAAGGTAAGCAAGGCTTCACCATACCTATGAAACACTGGATGAGGAATGAATTAAAAGATTACGTCCAACAAAAACTTTCCCATGAAAACCTAAAAGAAATGGGCTACTTCAACCCTGATTACGTACAAAAGGTGTTAAACACGCATTATTCTAAGAAGAGAGACATGCAACGCCACATTTGGGCCATGTTAAGCTTCACTTTATGGCACGAGAATTATGTTGGTTAGTCTATTGAAAGATTTTCAATAAAATAGGCAAAAGACATATAAAGATCTATGATCTTCCTTCTAACATGGAAAAAGCCGTTTTAAAAAGAAAAGTAAAACATGAAGATGTTGAAGAGTTTCTAGAATTCGTGCTTGACGACCTTAAAAATAAGCGAGTTAGAAGAGCTGCTTAAAGACTCCTAAGATATTCTATAAGATCATCCTTCCTAAAAACAATTTTGTTGATAACTTCTTGTTGCCGTTTTTTTGACCTAAAATCAACAATCAATATTCTTCCCATACTTTCATCAACAACATAATAAAGACGCTTATTTCTATAACGCTTCTCCCTCAACCAAGGAGTACGAAGCATTTTACCATAAGAATTCTCCACAAGCTGCATTTCCATCTTTCTAACCCAATTATACTCATCAGTGGATAAAGATTCACAAAGGTCATCAAAACTATCCGTAACATAAACAGCGTACCTCTTCATATATTTTTTAAAAGAAAAACAATTCAAAAAGACTCGCCGAAAAAACTTGAAAGATTTTCAGAAAAACCGGAAGATTTTCACTTCCTCACACCATACTTTCTAAATATTAAAGGCTTCACATAATCATTCACAAAAGGCGTAGTCTTCAAGATTTCTCCAACTGCATAAACCGAATCAAACTTAGTTGCCATAACATACATAGTCGCCCACGGATCTTTCATTCTAGTTCTAATCAATTTTTCTCTATAGATCAAAATACCTTTACGCAAAACTTCCATCCTCTGCTCTTTAGTAAACTCATCAGTCTCAAAGAACGGCACATCATGCTTCCCTTGATGAGAAAGATTAAGAAATTCTTCAGGATCTATGATAAACCTTCCATTCTCTTTCACCCAACCATACAACTCAGTTTGTGGATAGACAACGACATTATTGAAGTTAATTTTATCACCAGGCACACTCTTCATCAACTCCAACGTCATCAACGCATCCTTATACGTTTCACCAGGATGCCCTATGATAAAGTTCACAGTCGTCTCAATCCCCACTTCCTTAGTCATCTGTATCGCTTTCTTCGCCAGCTCAATCGTAATACCTTTCTTAATATTCTTCAAAACTTTAGGACTACCTGATTCAATCGCATACGTAATCGCTGTAAACCCTGCCCGTTTCATCTTCTCTAACAACGTAGGCGTAACATCTGCCACTCGTATACCGTTAAACAACCTTAGCTCAATATTCAACCCTTTTTCTACAATCAAATCACAAATCTTTTCCACTCTTTCAGGGAAAAATGTAAATTCATCATCATTTAGATCAAACTTTTTCATACCTCTTCCGTTCCAATACACTAAATCTTCTACAACCCTCTTCGCCGAATGCACCCTATACTTCCTCCCCATTGTTAGATGGATCGAACAAAACACACACCTAAACGGACAACCTCTCGAAGTAAACATAGGAATAATCCCTTGCTTCCACGCATAATATTTATCCAACTCAAACAAATCATAAGCCGGCCTAGGTAACAGATCAAGATCATGAATCATTGGCATATCTTCAGTAATGATAACTTCACCATCCCTATACATCAACCCCTTAACATTCTCAAAATCTGTTTCACCTTTCACAATCTTATCTATTAACTCTACAAACGTTAACTCTCCTTCCCTCATCACACAGAAATCCAACCCTTTACAATCTTTCATAACCTTCTCTCTGAAAGACGCCACATGCGTACCACCAGCAACAAGACACATTTCTGGATACAACTCTTTCAATTTATCCAGCATAGAATAACACAGTTTAATCCTTGTAGCGATCAACGTCATCCCTAAGATATCCGGCTTAAACTCTTCAACAACCTTAAGCAAATGATCAAAGTCATAACCAAGACGCATATCCAAAACTTTCACTTCAGCCTTATTCTCTAAAAGAACTGCAGCCAACTGCGCAATCCCATGATGCGGCGAATCAGGCTTAGCATACCTAGTTTGCTTCTCTGGTATAAGGTTAGTAGCCAAGTTTAAGTTAGGAAATACAAACAAAACTTTCTTCCCTGAAAAATCATACCCAGTCAATCTCTCCATGAGAATTGCTGCAAATTAGAACACTTATATATTTTACTAAGTTTGATTGATATGAAGTCTTTCTGTTAAGAATTAATCATCAGATGGAACAATAGCAACACCACTAGCCGAGTAAGGAACTATTTTTTTATCATCTTCTTCCAACCCTTTATACGTAATACCTTCGCCATAAGTTACTTTATACTCTAAAACACAAGTTGCTTCTTCAGGCACTGCTCTCAAAAACTCAGCCATAACTCTACTACTAATATTTTCAATAAAACCTTCAGCATGCACTCCAACAATGTCATCTGAATCAAAAATAGCTCCAAAAGCTTTTTGATAATCCACAACAAACATTGTTAAAACTTTATCCATTCCTATACTCATTTTTCACTTCCTCCAACTACACTATCCCTATGTATCAAAGCATAACCCCTTGCCCAATAAGAGATAACTCGAAGATGATCATTAATTTCTCCTAAACTTACTTGATATTCTAAAACAATCTCTGCACTTCTAGGAACTTTTTCCCTAAAACCATTGTTAATACAACTCATATAATCGAATCTAGCAGCCCCAAATTCATGAACAGCTTGTATAAAGTACTTATCTCTAATTCCTTGTAACCCTTCAAGCCCTTCCATTTTTGCATAATCTTCAAGGCTCATTGGCCACAATTTTTTTTCTGAAAATGTCATTCTTCCTTAACCTCTACTTCACAAGAATTAAGTTCCAATATATAGATTTTCTCTATATTATTAATATTAATAAAAAAGAAAGAATTATTTTCTTAAATGAGCACAAGGGTCTTCAGCATCTTTATCAGCTACTACTAGATCTTGTACATGATACCTTGTTGACCCTCTCCACAATGCCAATTCACGAATCTTACTATAACTTGCTCTAACAGAAGTTCCATTCACATAATAACACTGAACTAAACCCGCCAAAGCTTCAACATCTTCTCCTTCCTTCCCAAGATTATCTAAACTAAAACG